>JBBQYS010000025.1:0-30557 GCA_038208485.1 Chitinophagales bacterium | reverse complement strand
CATTTAAAAAATACGAGGTAGACCTGGTTAGTGTAATGGTTTAATTTTCCACTCTCATTTAGTTTGTCTCCCAGTTCATCGCTGCCCTCTACCAGGGTCACGTTGTATTTAGCAGCAAAGGTTTTATTTGCAGTATTCATTTTCTCTGAGGCTTCCCGCAGCTTCTCACTGGTTTTTTCCTGCAGCAAAATGAAGGCCTCCATTTCATCAAAAGATTGCTCGGCTATATCTTCCATATTAATGATGCGGGAATAGTCTTCATTAAAAACACTGTAACAAATTTTCATGTAATCAATACTGCTTTGGCGCAGGCTGTTGTCTCCTTTATAGAAAGGAATATCTACAGTTTTCATGCGGCTTTTATCTATACTTTCCAAAGCCTGCTGGCGCATTTTGTCTATTTTCCTGGCTTTCTTACTATGTGCTGCAGCACTTACATAAGCCATATATTTCTGGTTCATTTCCTGCTGTGCATTCCCGATGGCCGTCATATAGTTGCCCGGGTTTGTAAGGTCCTGCGCCTGAGTAAGCGTAGTAGCAAGGCATAGACATACAACAAAAGAAAGTAGGTGTAAATGTTTTTTCATTTTTTTTTTAATTTATTGGTTTCGTAGCTTGGAAAAAGGAATTTTGAATTTTAAATTTTAAATTTTGAATAGACTTCCGAGACCTTCGATTTTTCCTCCGGCCTTGCGAGATCTTCGATTTTGAATTTTTAATTTTTACTTTTTACTCCGCCATGTAGGATCTTCGATTTTTACTTTCAATCTAAGCACTCCAGTCTATCGTCTAAAAGTCTACAGTCTTTTTTCTTTGGCCTCGCCCGGCTTCGACAAGCTCTGCCTGACAGCTCAATTAATTCAACCTGACAGCTTGATTAAACTATCCAGCTTGAAGACCTCCCGCCATGTAGGATCTTCGCATTTTACTCCCGCCTTGCGGGATCTTCGATTTTTACTTTTTCCTTTTTACTTTTTACTTTTTACTTTTAAATCTTCAAAGCACCATCTCCAACATAGCAGCATAAGCAACTCCGAGGTAAGGATCGTTTTCCAGGAAGCGGATCCATTGCTCATTAAATTCTTTCAGGCTTACGTTCATGGCTTCCTGCTGCGTCGTAAAAATATTATTTTGTACTGAAAATGCGACATCCTTTTTTTTGACTTCTTCCTTTCCATTTATTTTCTTTTCAAATGCTTTCATTTCTGCCATCGCCGGCCTCAGCATGAGGGTTTCATCTTTCTCATTTCTTTCAGCAATTATAGCAGTATTGTAATCAGATAATTTTTTAAAATAATCAGATGCGGCCATTTTTTCATTTGCTGCCTGTTGCAATTTTCCCATAGCGATCTGCGGAAGAGGACGATAATATTTATTAGCCTCAATTGGCTTTGATAAGATCACACGGTCATTAAATTTTTCCTGCTGCGGAGTAAGTTCTGCTACATCCGGCACGAGGATATCCGGGATCACTCCCATAGCCTGTGCGGTGTTTCCTGTAATGCGATATAGTTCGCCAAGCGTAAGTTTTAAGAAATTATCAGTTTTGTATGCGGTAATATCACTTTCAATTAGAAACGCAGTATCCAAAGGCAGTACCGCCTGTGCTGTGGCTTTGCCATAAGTAGGCGCACCAATAATTACAGCACGATGATAATCCTGTAAGGTACCGGCCACCATCTCCGAAGCTGAAGCACTGTACCCATTAACCATCAACATGAGCGGGCCATCATAAACTGTACCCCGGCTGATGTCTTTTAAGGTAAAAACTTTTGGGTCTTTGCTTTTCTGCTGCCCAACCGGCCCGGCATCAATAAAAATTCCCGAGAGATCGATTGCTTCCTGCATAGAGCCTCCACCGTTGTAGCGTAGGTCAAGGATCAATCCTTCTATATTTTCTTTTTTTAGTTTTAGTATCTCCTTGGCCACATCATTTGCACAACCTTTGGCGCCATCATTATTCACATCCCAATCCTGGTAAAATGCCGGAAGAGAAATAAAACCAATTGTCTTTGTTCCTTTCAGGATGAAACTTTTCACCCTGTTCTGCTCTGCTTCATCTATCAATTTTTCTTTGAACAGCACTACAGACCTTTCTGTGCCGTCCAGCTTTTTCAGTTTAAAAGTTGCCTTCTCCTGGTTGTTCATTTTCATGATCATCCGAAACTGGTCTGCACCCGCCGTCCTCACATCCAGCGGCTCCTGGCTGCCCCATTGAAAGCTGACAACCTCATCTCCTTTGTTCATTTGCCCGCTTTTGTAAGCCGGACTTCCTGGATTGATGCTGTTGATCTTTAGTATACCGCCTTCTTCTTTAAAAGAAAAACCAAAACCAATTTTATCCTGCCCTATCTCTGTTTCAAAATCGTCTTTTACCGCTTTTGGAAAAAACTCAGTATGTGGATCATAGCTTAATGCAATTGCCTTGCAATATTCATCGGCAACATACTGAGAAAGTCCTCCCGTATACTGGGTGATCATTTTTATAGCGTTGATAAATCTTTTCTCCGTTTTTTTCCGGGAAAGAATTTCCTGTTTTGCCAGGAAATCATCAAAAGCTTTTCCATCAAGCGTGTATAGCTCATCTTCATCCAGCAGTTTATTCAAAACGGAAAGCTTGATCAGTTTATATAATTTTCCTCGTTGTGCTTTTGCATCTGATGGATATTCTTTGTTTTCTGCTATTGTAAATTTATCTGTAACCGAAAAATTAAAAGGCTTTGCACAAACAGAACTGATCATTGTATCCATAACAGCCAGCCTGTTGGATAATATTTTGGTGACAGCAGCAAGAAATTTCACCTGCTTTGCTTTAACCTCTTCATCTATACCAAACTTATAAGCCGAGAGTTCATCGATATCAGCTTTGGTGAAATAGACTTTGTCTTCATCCAATTCTTTGATGAGGCGTGTAAATACAAATAGAGAAAATGAATCATTTATTGGCCTTGGGGCAATATGAAAGCGATCTGAGAGTTTAGTAATAGAATAAGCTGTGATAGATGCATTTGCAGGAACCTGTGCAGTTACTGTAAAGTAAGCGCTACAAAAAACAAAGAGGGAGCAGGCTTTTTTCAGGTTAGTCATGAATATTTACTTAAAACTGTAAAATAGTGTTTATATATGGGCTGAGAAAAATAATTTGGGTAAAAGGGTTGTCATTTTTACACTGTGATTTTCCTTACTAATAAGTTAACATCCTGTTGATAAAGAAATTAAACAAGCGTAGAACCAATCAACCATTTGTTTAATTTTGAGCCCCGATGATTTTCACAGACAAACATAAACAAATATTGAAAATATTATAAAAACTACCACGACCCTCAAAACATTGAGAATAAGCAGTTTGAGGAATGGATGAAAATGAGGGTAGGCAATTATGTAAAGGCTTCTATAAAAACAACCTTAGGTTACCATGAACAAAGTAATTAATATCAAATTAATTTCTCTTTTCTTTTTATTCATAGGAGTAACAGGCATTTGTGCAGCACAGGACAATACAACACTGAGCCTGGCAGATGCGATTGCACTTGGCGTAAAGAATAGTAAGCACCTGAAAATTAGTGAGGCAAAAATAGATGCTGCTGCTGCAAATACCTTAGCTGCAAACCAGGCTAAACTGCCATCGTTTACAATCTCAGGCAGCTACCTCTGGCTAAGCAGTGCGAATATAAACATCAATAAATCCAATAATGGTGGCTCGGGTAATCCAAACGGCGAGTCACCAAGCCCAAACTCGGCTGCATATGGCATTGCTAATATCTCCCTTCCTATTTATACAGGTGGCAAAATTAAATATGGTATAGAGAGTGCAAAATTCCTGCAACAAGCTGTTGTACTGGATGCTGCAAATGATAAAAATGCAGTGATCTACAATATCACCATTGCCTATGTAAACTTATACAAAGCCGGAAAAGCAATACAGATCGTAAAACAAAATCTCGTTGCCTCTATAAGCAGGGATTCTGCTTTAGAGAACCTGGAAAGAAATGGCATCATTGCGAGGAATGACTTATTAAAATCACATTTGCAGACCAGTAATGTAGAACTCACTTTGCTAGAGGCTGAAAGCAATTATAAAATAGCAATGATCAATACAAATTTATTGCTCGGCTTCCCTGAAGAGAATATGATCGTTCTTACAGATGATATCAATAAAGAAACGCCTCCGCTTCTTTCTTATAATGACTACCTGGAAATGACATTGAACCAGAGAAAAGACCTGCAGGCTTACCAACTCCGGGGAAAAGCTAATGAGTCGGCTATCAAATCAGCTAAAGTAGATGCTTATCCTAATATTGCACTCAGCGGAGGATATATAGCGGCAGATATACCCGGTGTAATTACTATTACCAATGCAGTAAATATTGGTGTTGGACTACAATACAACCTCTCCAATATCTGGAAAAAAAATACCAACCTTGCTACAGCAAAAGCCACAGCAGTACAAATAGAAGCAGGACAGGAACTGCTAAACGATAATATCCGTGCCACTTTAAGCCAGGATTACCAAAATTATTTACTGGCAGGAAAAAAGATCGAAGTATTTAATAAAGCACAGGTGCAGGCCACAGAAAATGCCCGCATCATAAAAAACAAATACAATAATTCCCTGGCTACAATTACTGATGTGTTGGAAGCCGAGGCATCCCTGCTACAGGCAAATTTAAATATCGAATTAGGAAAAGCCGATCAGATGCTGGCGTATAAAAAACTTTTATTGACCACAGGAACTATAGATTTACAATAAAAAAAAACAACAGAAAAACAGCGTAGATTTATGTCAACAGACAACAATAATCCAAATCCGAAAAACAACACAAAACCATTGACAACAACAGAACCTCCTAAAAAAAGAAACAAAGGATTTATCATTGTTCTGCTCCTTCTTGTAGCAGCCGGAGGATATTTTGGTTTCACGAAATATTTACATGGACAAAAGCATGAAGAAACTGATGATGCACAGGTAGAAGCAAACATAAGCCCGGTGACTTCTAAGATTTCGGGCTATGTAAAAAAACTGTATGTAACGGATAACCAATTGGTGAAAAAAGGTGATACGCTCATGGTAATAGATGACCGTGACCTGCAGATAAACCTGAAGCAGGCAGAAGCAGCACTGGGTACGGCAATGAGTAACAGGCAGGCAGCTACTGCAAATACAAATGCTGCGAATAAAAACATCGTCAGTACCGAGGCAGCAGTGACCACTGCAAATGCACAGATAGAAGCAGCTAAGGTAAATGTATGGCGCACCAGCGAAGACCTGAAACGATATGAGAACCTGATCAAAGATCATTCTATCACCCAGCAGCAATACGAGCAGATGCTTGCGGCAAAACAACTGGCAGATAAAAATTTGGAAGTATTGATAGATCAACGCAACCAGGCAGAAACACAAACCGGGATTGTGAGCTCACAAACGGAAGCAAGTGCTCAGCAGATTGGTGTGGCCAGTTCAATTATAGAACAAAGAAAAGTAGATGTAGAAAATGCAAAACTCAACCTGAGCTATACCGTGATCACCGCAAATGAATCAGGCCGCATCAGCAAGATCCCTGTGCAGGAAGGCCAATTGTTACAAGCCGGGCAATCGCTTTTTAGTATTGTATTAAGCAATGACAAATGGGTGATAGCCAATTTTAAAGAAACCCAATATGATAAAATGGCTGAAGGCCAGAAAGTAACAGTACATGCAGATGCTTTTCCCAACCATGATTTTGAAGCAGAAATAAATTCTTTTGCTGCTGCTACCGGGGCAAAGTTTGCTTTGCTGCCACCCGACAATGCAAGTGGAAATTTTGTAAAAGTTGTACAACGGCTTCCTGTAAAGATCAGCTTCACAAACCCTGCAGACTCCCTGCTGAAACGCCTGCGTCCGGGAATGAATGTAACAGTGGATGTACACATAGGTTCCTAGAGTAAAACATTTCCGCAAGGAATAAAAGAAAATTTTTTTGTAAGTGAATAACCTCACACAGGAATCCCTGGTAGAATATGGCAGTCGCAGAGTGATCATTACCATTACGGCGATTCTTTGTGCCTTGCTCGAAGTAATAGATACTACAATTGTAAATGTGGCGCTCAATGACATGAGGGGAAACCTCGGGGCAACATTATCGGAAGTAGGTTGGGTAATCACTGCATACGCTATTGGTAATGTGATCATCATACCAATGACCAGCTGGCTCAGCCAACAGTTTGGCCGTCGGAATTATTTTACTGCTTCCATTATTCTTTTTACGGTTTGTAGTTTTCTCTGCGGCAATGCTACTGGTATATGGGAATTGGTAGCTTTTCGATTTCTGCAAGGCGTGGGCGGCGGTGCCCTGTTGGTAACTTCTCAAACCATTATTACAGAAAGTTACCCGGTAGAAAAACGGGGAATGGCGCAGGCAATTTACGGACTTGGTGTGATTATAGGTCCAACACTCGGCCCGCCACTCGGCGGTTTTATTGTAGATACTTACAAATGGCCTTATATATTTTATATTAATATTCCGCTTGGAATTATGGCTGCTTTACTTACACTTCAGTTTGTAAGAAGTCCGAAGTATGCCAATAAAAAAACCTTTAGTGAGGTAGATTGGTTGGGGATTGCATTGCTGGCTATTACTGTAGGTTCATTACAATATGTATTAGAAAGAGGACAAGAAGATGACTGGTTTAGCAGTAATTCAATTATTGTGTTAGTCGCCTGTGCAATATTTGGTTTATTCTTTTTTGTGTGGCGGGAGCTTACTGCCAAAAATCCTATTGTAGATTTGCGTGTGTTTAAAAACGGTAACCTCAGGATAGGAACCATGCTTTCTTTCCTGTTGGGTTTTGGTTTATATGGTTCCACATTTATTTTGCCATTGTATACCCAAAGTATATTGGGCTGGACAGCGCTTCAAAGTGGCCTGTTGCTCATTCCCGCCTCCATTACAACAGCTTTAATGATGCCATTAATTGGCAAGTTGCTTATTAAAGGAGTTCCACAACATTACCTGGTTGCCCTGGGTATGCTTACCTTTTTTGTCTTTAGTATTTGGGGATACAAAATCATTACACCCGATACAGCAAAAGACGCATTTTTCTGGATGCTGATCGCACGTGGGGTTGGACTTGGATTATTATTTATCCCTATCACTACGCTTGCATTATCTACTTTAAAAGGCCAGGAGATTGGCCAGGGTGCAGCTTTTACAGGTATGATGCGTCAGCTTGGAGGCTCATTTGGCGTAGCTACAATCACTACTTTTCTTTCGCATAAAAACGCAGTGCACAGGAATGACCTGGTTAGCAAACTGGATATTTATAATCCCATCGTAACGCAAAGAATAGAAGGATACAAACAGGCTTTTATGGCTAAAGGTTATTCTGCCGAGAATGCATTAAAAGCTGCTTACAAAGCACTGGATGGAGTTGTAACCAAACAAGCCGCTGCTTTATCTTATATGGATGTGTTTCTTTACCTCGGCCTTATGTTTCTCATCTGTATTCCATTTATGCTGATGGTGAAGAATAAAAAAGCAAAGGTAGATTTGGGAGAAGCGATGCATTAGGAGGGGTTGTAAGGGTTGAACGTGGTGGAATGTGGTGGAATGTGGTTTAATGGTGGAGTAGTAGAATTTGAAATTTTTCTCTGAAATTTAGCGGCTTTAATATTGATTTAATATTTACAAAACACCCCTAGTGAAGTATGTGATTTTTTTAGCGCCCAGTCTACCGTCTGCCATTGCCCTTGTATTGTCTAAGACTAAGTACTGAGTACTTTCAGTCTCCTGTCTGCCATTGCCATGTATTGTCTAAGACTAAGTACTGAGTACTTTCAGTCTCCCGTCTGCCATTGCCCATGTATTGTCTAAGTACTAAGTACTGAGTACTTTCAGTCTCACGGCTGCCATTGCCATGTATTGTCTAAGACTAAGTACTGAGTACTTTCAGTCTATAGTCTCAAAGTCTATCGTCTCAAAGTCTTCCTGGTCTGCCATTGCCCTTGTATTGTCTAAATACTAAGTACTGAGTACTTTCAGTCTATAGTTTCAAAGTCTATCGTCTCAAAGTCTTCCTGGTCTGCCATTGCCCTTGTATAAGTGAGGCAGCAGGAATAATAAGATCGGGCAGGTGATAATGATATTCTTTAAATCAGTTTTTAATTGATTTCAATTTCTCTTTTGCATGTTGTTTTGCTTCTGCATCTCCATATTTTAAAATGAGTTCGTATTTAGCTTTGGCCTTTTCTTTCTCTCCTTTTTTTAAATATGCCTGTGCCAGGTTGTTCAGTACGATCGTGTCTTTGGGATCAATTACTTCCGCCTGGCTGAGGTATTGAATAGCTTTGTCATACTTGCCCAGCAGGAAATAAGATATGGCAGTCATCGAAAGTATTTCAATTGGTTTTGGGTATAGTTTTAGCGTTGCCTCCCCTATTGTGGTGATGTAAGGTATGAGGTCATCATCTTCTGTTTGGTAGATCTCAGAGAGATAATCATAAATTGAGTTCAGAAAAAATTCCTGTCCACTATCCAGTTTTTTATTCTCAGTCCAAAGCCAGTTATTTTGATTTTTTTCCGAATAGCTTATTAATGCGATCAGTTCAGTTGTGAACTTTTCATACATATCCATTTCCTTGAGCACATATAATTTACCAAACCTCATATCTAAGCGGTCAGGAAATTTTTCTATTCCTTTATCTATGTATTCAAAGGCTAATTTTGTTTTCTCAGGATTGTAACCGATTTGGGCATTCAGATAACCAGCTACTTTCCCCTCTTTATCAGTAAGCTGCATACTTTCTTTACCAGAGTTTCCCTGGTTTAACGACAGCACCTCTTGTTTACTATATTGAAAATAATAGTTGAGTGCTGAAGTATATAATTCCGGATCCTGCGAATTGCTTGCTTCCCATTGTTTGAGAAATGCTTTCATCTTTGTAGTGTCATTTCCCTGAAAAATTATTTTAAACTTTTCATAATTGGTTTGTGCAAAAAGATTTGCGCAAAGAAATACAAGGGTACTAATAAAGAGGCTTTTTTTCATAAAAGGGATTTAAGAATCAAATATAAAATATAAGCCACAAAAAAAGTCATTGAAAACCTAATTGAAAATTGAGCTACGGTTTTTTTTCCTGGCATTGCATACAGCCAAATTGGAAGACAAAAAGATGAACCTAGCCCCGATGGGCAGCGGTACCTAAATATTAAACAATGAACTACATCTCAAATTCTTAAAATGAAGAAACCGGCACAAGGCCGGTTTCAGATATACTCATAAGATCACTTGTGTTTAATTCAGTCCACCAGATGCAACAACATTACCCGCACCTCCTGCAACTATATTTCCGCCACCAGGTGCAATTACATTTCCTGCTCCTGCTGCGATTATACCAGCAGCAGCACCAGCACTAAATGTAGCAGTAGAAACTCCATTGCTGTTAATGTTTGGAGCAATTGCTGTACTGGTAGATTTTGGTTGATTTTTATTCTTCCATGTGGTATGCATAGCTACCAGTTGCACATAAGAAGATGTTGCCTGGGACATCCAGTATTTTATTTCATCGGCACTTGCAGCTCTGCCAAACACTTTATAATAGGATTGATTGATTACCTGTTGCTTTTTATCGGGGTAAACATTTAACCAGTTATTAATATGGTTGGTCATAAGTTCTGCATAGGTTTTGTTTTGACCACCCCAGTATTTTACTTCGTCTGCACTCGCGGCCCAGCCAAAAGCATCCTGGTAAGAACGACGAATGGTTGCCTCCCTTTCATTTTTATCTGAGCGGAGATAGTTTTTGTGGTTATCTACCATTTGGGGTATTGTTTTACTACCCACATTCTGCTTCCAGTAGCTCATTTCGCCTGAATTTGCATAACGACCAAATGCAATAAAATAACTACCATTGATTACTTCATCTTTGTTCTGTGCGTGGACGACAGTGCTGAAACAGCCAAAAGTTATTAGGGCAAATAGAATAAAAGTACTTTTTTTCATCATTAATATTTTTAAAGTTTTATTGATAAATAATAGCGCTAAACAACGTAATTTTTTTCAACCCTGATATACCTATTAGTAGGTAATTTAAAGGGAAAAGGGAGGTTAGTTATTTATATAAAGCTTTGGACATAGAAACCGAAGAAAACACAAGAGTGGATGAAGTTTCTTGTAGCCAATGCCAGAGGGAATTCAATTTGAGGTTTACAGGTGACATTTGGCACCTACATTTAATTTCACTTTTGCACAAAAGCTGCCTTTGGTTAATTTTTAAATTTTTCAATTTTTACATTCTAGATTAAACCCTCTTTCTGCGCAAAATGAATGAGCCCTACCGCAGAGCGTGCACCTGTTTTCTTACCTATGTTCTTCCGATGCGTATTTACTGTGAACTCAGAGAGGAATAAATCCTTACTGATCTTTGCACTGGTATTTCCTGCCGCAACAAGGCGAAGAATTTCAATTTCCCTTGGCGTAAGATTATGGTTAATCTCTGCTTTTTCACTTCTCTGTAAGGCACGACCATAAGCAGCTGCCAGGCTTTGCTGAATGTATGTTTTACCCTGGCGAACTTCATCTATGGCTTTTAATAATTCTATCCTTTTTACATTCTTCAAAAGATAACCACTGGCTCCTGCCTGCATTAATGAAAGCACATGATGGACATCTTCGTGCATGGATAGAACAATGATCTTAATAAGTGGATGCATAGCTGTAACTGATCTCGTAAGGTCAAGTCCAGAGCTTTCACCCATGCTTATATCGGTAATTAATATATGAGGCTTTGTTGTATTAATAAGTGCTTCTGCATCCGGAACAGAGGAAGCTTTGCCTACAACTACAATATGAGGAGAATCTATAAACAATGATTCTATTCCGTCCATCAGAAGATGATGATCATCTGCCAGTAAAATTTTGATTGTTTCCTGCATTTCAGATGGGATTGATTAAATGAGTTTGGAGGCTAATAATAAAGGTCGATCCTTTTCCAGGAACACTATCTATAATAAAATTGCCATCCCATGCAGAAAGACGACTTTCTATATTGCGGAATCCTATTCCACTATTTACATTTTCTGCAATAAATCCCTTTCCATCATCTTCAACTATTAACTGTATTTCAGCATCATCAGTATTCAACTGAACACTTACTTTTTTTGCTCCGGCATATTTTATTGCATTGTTCATCAGTTCCTGGAAACATCTATATAACGTGAGTGACATTAAATTATTATGAAGCGGCTTTTCAATATGAAAAAATGTTTCAAAACGGGTATAGCTATTTCCCTGGTTTAAATCGTCTATTGCTTGCTCTATCGCTTTTTGTAACCCATGTTGGAGCAAGATTTCCGGTGTAACTTTGTGAGAAACTGTTCTCACCTCCTCACCTGCTTTATAGATAAGTTCCTCGGCTTTTTGCAACTCCTTGTTTTGCTGCGACATATTTGTAAGCTGTAAGTAAGCAGCAGCAAGTGTTTGGCAGACACCATCGTGCAGATCTGCAGCTATCCTACGTCTCTCTGCTTCTTCTGCCTTTAATACTGCAAGTGTACGTTGTTTTTGTTCCTTAATGTTAGCATTTGCAAGACGTAATTTATACCTGCCTTGAATTGATTTTGAAATATAAATTCCTGAAGCAATAATCACAGCGATGATTCCAAATAATAAGTAGAGTATTTTTTTCTGTTCGCTGTTTCTTAGCGTTACTTCCAGATTTTGTTTTTTTAATTGGAGGTTTTCATTTGTTTTTTTCTGTGTTTCAAACTCCACAAGCATCTCCGCCATTGCAGCATCATATTCCCTTGCAGCTACAGTATCTCTTTGCACTAATTGTTTTTTCAGGTAAACAACTGCCTGTTTATGATCATTCATCATTTCATATCCCTGAGCCAAAATATCATAAACTCCCTGAAGTTTGAGGGCATTGTTTCCTTCGAGGCTAATACCTTCTGCTTTTTTTGCCAACAAAATAGCCTGTTTTGGTTCTTTGGTCTGGAGGTAGAGCTCTGCCAGCTCCAGGTAATCGCTGGAAAGCATAGAAGGGTCAGCATTTTTTTCCCTGACTACTGCAGCCTGTTTCAAAATTGTAATGGCTTCCCCCATTCTTCCCTGTTGGGAAAAGCTTCTTCCCAGGATATTCATCCCATTGGCCAAATCAGTATTGCTTCCAATTTTTTTAGCGGCTTCTATTCCTTTTTTTGCAATAACCTCAGACTCACGAAAATTGCCCATGGTATTATAACAGGAAGCGATATTACATAGCACCAAAGCCCTGTTGCTATAGTTAGTTTCAGGATGAACCCTGAGCACTTCTTGGAAAAAACCAACAGCTTCTGAGGGTTTTCCATCTTCCATGTATGCCCAGCCAATACTGATCAAAGCTCCTGTTTCACTCAAGTTGTCGTTATTTTTCCGGGCTATGGCAAGAGCAGTTTTAAATGACTTCAAAGCCCTGGGAAATTCAGTTTTCTTTACAAAACACTGTCCCTTCAGAATATGAAATTTCACCAGCATTGTGTCCTGTTGAATACCCGGGAGATGTTGAAGGGCACTATCTATACTAAACAATGTCATTTCTACCGGATCGTGGCGGTAGCTAAGCCATGCTTTAAAAAAACAACTTTGAATAATACCATGTTTGTGATTCTCTGCCGGAGCCCGGCGGGAAAGTTCTGAGATAAGTACTCTTGCAGCTCCTTCATCACTTCGCATAAGGGTAGGAAGCTTAGTTATGATAGTGTCTAGAGGCTGAGGAGATTTGTTCTGCGAATAAAGACTACTCAATGGGATACAGAAGAAAAAACAAAGCAGTACAAAGAAAAATTTGTATTCTGGCAAGGATATAAGTTTTGGATTTATGAATCAACATTCTAAATTAAGTAAAATAAGTCGTCTTAAATAGATTATTTTTTTTCTTTAGTAGATGCAATTTGACAACAGGTAGAAAGCTTTTAAATGCTATATTTTTTCTTGAAAAGTCAACTAAATCCAATCCAGGATTTTTATAGGATTATTAAAAAAATAAGGGAAATATGTTCACAAATTCATAATTCAATGAACCGCTAACAACAATAGCATTAAACTAATTAGGATTCCTTTTATTGTAATATCCAATCATCAATTTAATATTTCTTAAATGATTTTTTGTAGTATTCTTCCCAAACTATTAATAAGTGAAGTACATAATGATTCAAATTCATTTTGTGGCGAATGTCTTTTCTTGCAAAAGCATTGAACTCCCCGGTTATTATTTTCTAACCCGGAGAATTAATCTGGCAGAATACAGAAAAAGATAAAGCAATGCAGATTGCTAAAAGGGTAAATGATTTTATATAATTTGGATTTTGGTTTGACAGGCAACTTCATAATTTAAAAAGTTGCATCGTCAGAAATGTATTAAAAATCAATTAGAAATGCCTGTTTTTTGTAGAAATTTTTCGGATGCAAACATAATTAATTTGATGATTCATAAAACAGTCCAATTAAATTGTAAGTTTGATAACTTATGGATACGCCAAAACAAATTGAAGAACTGAAAGCTGAACTGACTAAACTCAGGGATGAGGTAACGGATCAACGTGTTCAAATAGACCAGCTGAACGCAGAAATGGCCGCGGTAAAAAACAGGGTTTTTCCAAACAGGTCTTTAAATCAACGGCCTGTTCCGGTACGCAAAGAACCAGTTAGTCTCGAAAATCTGATCGGACTAAAACTGATTCATTTTGTGGGTATAGTTGTATTGATTATTGGATTAAGCATCGCGGTAAAATATGCCATTGATGAAAACCTGATCTCTCCTGCCCTGCGCATCGGCCTGACTTATCTTGCCGGTGCTGTACTGTTTTTTCTTTCCATCAAACTTAAAAGCAAATACCAGCTTTTTAGCATCATATTATTTAGCGGGGCAATGGCTTCCATCTATTTTACCACTTTTGCAGCATATACATATTATGACATGCTTCCCCGTATTCCGGCATTTGGGATCATGCTTTTGCTTACGCTGTTCACTGTGTATCATGCTTTAAAATACGACAGGCAGGAAATAGCTATTCTTGGACTTGCCGGGGCTTATGGCATCCCATTTTTTGTGCGTGGAAATACAGATAACTTAACAGCGTTGTTCTCTTATATCTTCATCATCAATTGTGGGATACTCTTTTTATCATTTAAAAAATACTGGCAATCACTCCTCTACATTGCTTTCTTTACCACCTGGATTATTTTTTTTAGCAGTTATGTGCTGAGTTCCGAAAGCATACATACCAGCAGCAGCAAAGTTTTTTCATTTGCTTTTTTCCTCTTATTCCTTGCCAGTACAGTTGGCGCAAAATTATATAAGCAAGAGAAAATACTCATTACAGAGCAAGGATTTCTGCTTATTGATACAGCTTTTCTGTATGCTGCATTGATATTAATATATGGCACTGACCCGGCTACTGAATATATCACTTTGGGCTTTTCGATTGTCTATGCCGCAGCAGCTGTTTTGCTCAGGTTATTATTAAGACAAGAAAAAAACCTGCAAAATGTCTTGTTCTCCATCTCTATGCTGGCTCTTATTGCCTTTATTCCCATGCACTTCACCGGACTTACTACCACAATTATTTGGGGCGTGCTTGCTATTGCTTTTTTTATAACAGGTACCTGGTTGCGGTTGGATATATTTCGGGCAGGCGCTATATTTCTTTTTACCATTTCTATCTTGAAACTGTTGAGTTCAGACAGTGAGTATTTTACTTCTGTACAAAAAGTAATCGCCTATATTTTTACAGGAACAGTTTTACTTATTGTCTCTTTTCTATACCAAAAGTTTAAAGGGAGAATTTTTAATCAGGAAGAGTGAGTATTGGTTAATGGTTCATGGATCATAGTTGATGGATGGTTAATGGATTAATCTTCAAATCAACCAATCTTCAAATCAACCAATCTTCAAATCAACCAATCTTCAAATCAACCAATCTTCAAATCAACCAATCTTCAAATCAACCGCAGGCTTTTCAAACTTCCATTGTTCTCCATCATTCCATTGCTTTACAGAATTTCCATAATTGGGATAGCCACCTTGCTTTTTCAACGCAGCAGCCAGGTGCAATAAGTTGTAGGTCATAAAAGTTGTATTCCTGTTGGTGAAATCTGAATCGAATCCCACGGGTTGTTCCAGCTTTTCTCCTTTCCATTCTGTATCTCCATAGCTGGGGCCCGGGCCTACTGCGCCAATCCAACCTGCATCAGCCTGTGGTGGTATAGAATAACCAATATGCTGTAAGGCATACAGGATGCCTTTTGCGCAATTTTTTACTCCATCTTCATTACCGGTAATCAGGCAACTACCGACTTTTCCATAAAAAATATATTGGCCTTTGTCATTTGTTTTAGAACTCATGGCGTATAAACGTTCTATCAGCTTAAAAGCAACAGAAGAACTTTCTCCCAGCCAGATGGGTGTTCCTATAACAAGTATATCTGCGTCAATAATTCTTTTAAATAACTCCGGCCATTCATCAGTATCCCATCCATGTTCTGTCATGTCAGGATGTATACCGTTAGGAACATTATGATCTACAAAACGCAATTCTTCTACCATCACTCCCTCTTTAATCATTATATGCTTAGAGATATTGGTCAACCGTTGTGTGTGGCTGGTTTCAGGAGATCTTTTTAATGTACAATTTATGAACATTGCTTTGAGGTCCTTAAAATTTTCATTCATATCTTTTGTATTTTTTGCCCGGATTATTTTTACCGGTAGTTATTATAATTGTCCTGAAGATTTGATGCTACAAAGACATTTTTTTATACAAATGGCACGGCTGGGATATGCTAAAAAAATCACCAGGGTATCAGGTGATGTTATGGCTACAATTACTTTACCAACCTTTGAGCAGATATAAAAACAACCAATAAACATATCCCTGGGATTAAATAAATATTAAGAAAGATAAGCATGAGTTTATCGTTGTAGTTCTGTTGCTTAGAAATATGTTAAGGACATTTTTTTAAATGAATTAATAGAACGTAATAAAGCATGAGCAATTGAATCTTTCGTTTTCCTTAAAAGTAAATTTATCGTACTGAAGAGCGGAGAGAACGCATAGCTGGGTCTAAAGGCTACTTCCCCTTCCTTTCATCACTTTTGGAAAAAGTACAAAAAATAACTCCGGGGATTTTAATACAGATTAAAAGGTATGAAAGTTGATGACTATCTATCCAGCGTTAAGAAACCGGGGCACGTGCGCTGGTAAATTCCGGCTACAAGTATTTGTTTTCATTAGTTTCAGATTTAATATGCAAATAAAATTCCCGGAATGGAAATTATTATGTGCTGACAAAATAGATTATTATGGATAGCCTTAGCACTAAAAAACACTCACAGAGAAATTTCTGTGTTTGGGTAAATGAAGCATTAAGCCTAAAAAGAATTAAATAATGGATGAACAAAGCCAGACCCGACCTGACAAGGATTTGAATTACACAAAAAAAGTATGGATAGCTGCTGCAATTTTTGCATTGGTTATTATTTTATTGTTATTGGTCACTACTTTATTCAGGGTGATGTTGCTCACATTGACCGGGGCATTAATAGCCATTTATTTTCATGGATGTGCAGGTTTTTTTCAAAGATTGTTTCGCATGTCTTCGGGTTGGGCATTGGCCTTATCAATCGTCATTAATATAATTTTATTGGTAGGTTTTTTTTGGTTTGTAGGCGCAAGGCTACAGCAACAAGTTTCAGTTCTAACGACTACGATCCCGGAATCAATAGATCATGCCAGGTCTTACCTTCAACAAAGCACCATAGGTAGTAAATTACTAGCCTACATGGAAAAATCAGGTAATTCGGAAAAGACAATGTCGATGGCAAAACAATTTTTTTCTTCCAGTTTTGGTATCCTTAGTGACATCTATATTATACTCCTCATCGGAATTTTTTTTATAGCAAGCCCCTTTGTTTATAAAAAAGGGTTTATTCATTTATTGCCTTCAAAAGCTAAAGAAAAAGGAGCCAACGTGTTAGATCAAATACATAAAATTTTAAAGAACTGGATTAAAGGAGAATTATTTGGTTTTTTATTTATCGCTGTTCTTTCGGGATTAGGACTTTGGGCCCTCGGTATGCCACTCGTACTCACCCTTGCACTTATAGCTGGTTTATTAAATCTTATTCCAAACTTTGGACCTATAATAGCATTGGTGCCTGCAGTGCTCATTGCACTCACTATAGGAACTACCACTGCACTTCTCGTGGTTTGTCTTTATACATTTATACAGATTGTACAAAGTGGGGTTACACAACCACTGATACAGCAAAAGATGGTAAGCGTCCCACCCGGAGTTATCGTATTTGGGCAGGTTGCATTGGGTTTGTTAGTTGGATTCTGGGGTGTACTGCTTGCTACACCTATTATTGCGATTATAATGACGGTAGTAAATGAACTTTATGTGAACAAGCAATCAATGCATAAGTATGAAGTAAAAAAAGAAAATGCCTAGTTTACTTTCTTAAAGGCTAATCAGTTCATGTTTAAATTAATTACTAAATGTATAACACTACTACATATAACCGAAATGGTTTGTGTACAGTTCTTGAGGTCAATATAGAGTTATCATTAAACACTAATGTTATATCATGTTTCAATCAATCTTCGACAACTGGGAAGGAGTTTTGCGAATAGCCATTTCTACCATATTGGCGTATTTTTCAATGATTATCATATTGAGGATATCGGGGAAAAGAACATTGGCCAAAATGAATGCCTTTGATTTTATTGTTACCATTGCTTTGGGCTCAATGCTTGGCGGACTGATCTTAAATAAATCTATACCACTGGTGGAAGGTATTGTGGCCATGACCTTGTTGGTCTTTTTACAATATATGATTACGTATTTTTCTGTCAGAAATAAACCATTTAAAAATTTAGTGAGTAGCAGTCCGACTTTATTGCTTTACAAAGGAGAGTTATTACATACTGAAATGAAGAAGGAAAGAATCACGGAAACTGAGATAAAAAAAGCTGCAAGAGAAGCAGGAGTGGCAGATCTTTCAGGTATTGATGCCATAGTACTTGAAGCCACAGGAGATATTACTGTAATTAAAAAGGCAAATGAATCGGAACACAGGATCTTATCTGATATTGGTAACCTTCCAGGGTCTGCCTGATCATACACACTTACAATCAGACTAAGCCCTTATAAATCCTAAACGGAATTATTCTTTTTGTATACCAATGTCAAAATCACCACTGTTATGTTAACCAATACAGAAAAACTATTGGCCACTACTATAATATAATCCTCGATCATAAATCCATAAACCACCCATAATATTAACCCACTAAGCAACACTAAAAGCATGAGGAGAGATACATCATCAGCTTTTTTTTCTTTAGCAATTTTAATCAACTGTGGCATCATAGATATAGCGGTGAGCACACTGGCAGCAATACCTACGAGGGTAATAGTATCCATAATTTTTAGACTAAAAAAGTAATAACATTTTTAAAATTTGCAGGCGATTCAAAGGAATTTTCCTGCCCCCATTAATGAAATATAAATAATATCATAGCACCTTATGATCTATGGTTATTTCTATATTCCGATGAGTTAAAAAAAATGAACCGAAATGGACTTACAAAGCGCCTCAGTAAACTATTATTAGGTTCAAAAAGGTCAACCTTTCGGTTGACCTTAATAGTAAAACGCTATCAAATTTATTATCCTTTCATTGCTTCAGAATTCAGATTTGTATCTGCTATATCCGTAAGTTTTTCATCAGCTTTCTTTTCTTCTTCCAGGGTAGCTAAGAGATTTTTGAGGCATTTCTTTTCATCCATTACTTTGGCAAATGCTGCAAGCGTACCATAAGTTGCTATCTCGTAATGTTCTATTTTCTGGGAGGCTGAAATTATTCCGGCATCTCTAACTGGTCCGGGTTCTGTTTCCTCCATGATGCCATTCCCTTCTTCCAAGAGGCCCTCCATGGCATCACATTTTTTTGCTTGTGCCTTTTTGCCCATTGCTTCAAAGCATTCCTCTAACCTGGTAACATGATTTTTGGTTTCTTCCAGGTGATTTCCAAGAGCATCTTTCAGTTCCTGGGAAGTTGCATTTTTTTGCATCTTGGGAATTGCCTTAGTAAGTGCCTTTTCTGCCCAATAAATATCCTTCAGAGAATCCTCAAAAAGATCTTCCAATTGTTTTGCTGCATTTTTTTTGGGAGTTATTTTCCCCGCATTTTTGGTTGCTGTTGCCATAACGTTGTTTGTTTTAATGTTAGATTATAGTGGGCCTTATATTATTATGTACAGCCCAATTACTATTCTACAAAATGTATGCTAAGGACAGTTCCTTCTCTATAGAATATTTTATTACAATCCAGGCAACTTTTTAAACTGTTCAAAAAAAGGTATGATATCTAAATTTACAAATATGCTATTAACAGCAGTTACAATATTTGGGGTTTCATGAACTCTTATCAATGCGTCTTGTATTTTATAATGGAAAGCTTTAAGACACTCTTTTGCCAAAGGCAAACCATTCGTGAAAATCAGTAGCATCTGTGGCTTCACCCCTTTGCCGCAGGCAAATCAATTCAAGAACCTCACCCCCGGCCCTCTCCCAAGGAGAGGGGTGACAGATAGATCACTAGTTTAAATTCGTGAAGATTCGTGCAATTCGTGGATACCCCTTTGCCGCAGGCAAACCATCCGTGAAAATCCGTGTCCTCCGTGGCTACACCCTTTTGCCGCAGGCAAACAAATTCGTACCATCAGTTTTACGGAATCTGCGATTTATGGCAAAACATAAATCCGGATACGCACGTTCGCCACGGCGAAGTCATTGCTGGGAAATAAAATTCGTGAAAATTCGTGCAATTCGTGGATACCCCTTTGCCGAAGGCAAACCATCAGTGAAAATCCGTGTCCTCCGTGGCTCTAAAATTTGCCGCAGGCAAAACATTGGTATCTCCTGCTTTACAGGATCTGCGATTCATAGACTGGCAAATATCTTCCTTTAGGAGCACATTTGTAAACTTCAACTTATACAATCCAATTTATAACAGGAATAATTAAATTGAAAATAATCGTGAAGAATCCTTTGCTACAGGCCTTTTGGCTGCATACCAATAAATCCATTGAAAGCTTTAGGAATGCCATAAGTGAGACTTGTATTTTACTGTAAACCCCGGCTCGTTCATTGCGTTGTTTTTACTAAAAAATCTTTTATATTTCTACATTATAAAAATCAGCAGAAAGAAAAATAATCCTGGTTTATTCAATTAAATTACAGATTGCATTATTGAACCCATGAGCAAATTCGCAAAAATTTTACTGATCGTTATTAATGTTACGGCTTCACTTCTGCTGGCATTATCCATCCTTTCTATATTCAGAAATACAACAAGTAAATTTTTTAAACTACTGGATTTTCCGAGAATTCAGATGTTTCTTACCGCTATGATTTCCCTTGGCTTATATCTTTTTTTAAAAAAAACAAAATGGAAATGGTATAACTATTTTATAGTAGCAGGGCTGGCAGTTGCGATGGTTATCCAAAGCTTTTTTCTAATTCATTACACGGTACTTGTTCCTGTAGAAGTAAAAACTGTAGAAAAAATAACCGCTGCTGATGTACCTATAAGTATGTTGATTATAAATGTGGAAATGAGTAACCGTGAGTCAAAACCATTGATTAAATTAATAGAAAACAAGCAACCGGATCTTATACTCGCAATGGAGGTAGATATGTGGTGGGAAAATCAATTGGAAACAATTAGACAGGAATATCCATACACCCAGAAAATGGTAAATGAAGTAACCTATGGAATGATTTTATACAGCAAACTCCCTCTAAAAAAAATAGATGTCAATTACCTGAACAATCCTAAAGTACCCTCATTTGAAACTGAAATCATTTTACCGCAGGGTAAAAGATTTATTCTTTATTCGGTTCACCCTGTGCCACCTACGCATTTTGCAGACCTGCCAGATAATGCCGGGGAAAAAGAAATAGCTATGAAAAAATTGGGCAATCGGATTGTGAGCAAGAAATTGCCAGCAGTAGTTGCCGGAGATATAAATGATGTGGTTTGGTCATACGTAGATGAGCTGACTGGCACAAAAGATATCCTTTATGACCTTAGGGTGGGAAGAGGATTTTATAACAGTTACAATGCAAAGAATATATTGATGCGCTGGCCTCTGGATCATGTTTTTGTGACCAAAGAGTTTCAGTTGCAGCATTTACAAATCTTACCGGATATCGGTTCTGATCATTACCCGCTTTATGTAGAATTGGTATTAAAAAGTAATAATTAGTTGCCGGATTCTATGAGCCATGTCTAAAAAAAAGCTGCCCCCGAAATCAGGGACAGCCAATGATTAGAACAAATTATTAAATTCTACACCGGAACTTTTTCAGCAACTTTTCTTCGGTCCCAGTTGCGGTGTTTTTTTATACTGTTTATAAATTGAGCAGGAGCTTCATCTATATGTATTGCTTTATCTTTCAAATGTTTTTTCACAAAGCTTGCCTCCAGTAATTTTCGACCTTCGCCATCTGCGGCTATTGCTTTACAATATTTAAAAATTTCATTCACGAACTTAATAAACTTAGCTTCTCCCATTAAAGTTGTAACAGATGCTTCACCACCGGGTATATACAAGGCATCATACAACACACTTTCAGTGGTGTTAATCCCAGCATCTACTGCAAATGTTTTCTTGCCTGTTGCTGCGCTTATTTTACCACCAGCAGGAGCAATAATTTTTACCACAGCTCCTTCTTTCTCCAGTGCTTTTTTCATTTTTTCCAGGCTGGCATTATCTACCCCATTTGCAGCCAGCACAGCTATCTGCCGTGTAGCTATTGTATTGAATTTTGTATTGGCCTGGCTTAATGCTTTGGAAGTATCCAGGTAATTATTTACCGGACCCGGTTGTTGGTCATCAACTACTGCATCTGCTCCTATAGCTTTGTTTATCGGTAGATCAATAGTAGTAGGAATATCCAAACCAAGGTTCCCTGCTACTTTCTCTGCCAGGGGTTTGTCTATCTGGCTGATTATCCATAGCATTCTTTGTTTGATATGATCATGCATACATTTGCCCAACTCAAAAGAATAAGCCTCTGCCACATGTTCTTTTTCCCAGTCAGACAAGCTGCGGTAAAACAAGGCGGGTTGAGAAAAATGATCGCTAAAACTTGCACTCCTTGATCGTATTTTATGGGCATCTATTTTTTCTTCGTAAGAATGAAAGGCTCCTTCTGACATCTTAGATAAATGCGGACAACCTCCGCCTAAAGAGTTTGGAAAATAAGCAGTCTGTCCTACTGGTATACTGGTTTGCATATGTCCGTCACGCTGGTTCGTATGCCGCTCCACTATTGGTTTATTGATAGGTATTTGGTGAAAATTTATACTGCCCAGTCTTGATAATTGTGTATCCCTGTAAGAGAAAAGACGACCCTGCAATAAAGGATCGTTAGAGAAATCTATTCCGGGTACAATGTGACCGGGCAGAAATGCTACCTGCTCAGTTTCTGCAAAAAAGTTTTCCGGGTTTTTATTCAACGTCATTTTACCTACGATTGTTACCGGCACCATTTCTTCAGGAATCAGTTTTGTAGGATCCAGCAGGTCAAATTCATATTTGTGCTCATCCTCTTCCGGAACAATTTGGAAACCCAATTCCCATTCAGGAAACTGTCCGCTGTCTATTGCATCCCAAAGATCCCGGCGGTGGAAATCAGAATCTGCTCCACTTATTTTTACAGCTTCTTCCCAGGTTACAGAATGTACACCAAGGACTGGTTTCCAGTGGAATTTTACAAAATGCGATTTCCCATCATTATTGACAAGACGGAAAGTATGTATACCAAAACCTTCCATCATTCTAAGGCTGCGAGGTATAGCCCTGTCACTCATCAGCCATATCTGGTTGTGCATGGTTTCAGTAGTCAGGCTTACAAAATCGTAGAATGTATCATGTGCCGAAGCGGCCTGGGGAATTTCTTTATTAGGTTCTGGTTTTACTGCATGAATGAGGTCAGGAAATTTCATGGCATCCTGTATAAAGAAGATGGGCATGTTGTTGCCTACAAGATCCCAGGTTCCTTCTTCTGTGTAAAACTTTACTGCAAAACCGCGTACATCCCTGGCCAGGTCAGTAGATCCCCTGAATCCTGCCACTGTAGAGAATCGAACAAATACCGGTGTTTTTCTGCTGGTATCTGTAAATATGCCTGCTTTGGTAAACTGCTCCATGCTTTTATATAATTCAAAATACCCATGAGCACCACTTCCCCTGGCATGTACAATACGTTCCGGTATTCGCTCATGATCAAAATGGGAGATTTTCTCCCGCAACAGAAAATCCTCCAGAAGCGTTGGCCCCCGTTCCCCTGCTTTCAGGGAATTATTGGTGTCATTTATTTTCAGACCCTGATTGGTTGTTAGTGGTTTTCCACTACCGTCTGAAAACGATTCGGCTAGCTGATCTTGTTTTTGGGATCCGGTTGTTTGTTTGTTTGTCGACTTCATATAAAGGGTTATAATTTAATTAAAATGATTTTTTTAAATATCAATACACATGCCATCCATGTAATCAATTTAAATTGAAGCAAAAAAAGAAGTCTATTTATTTGTGGATGAAAGAGACAACAAAAAATGCAAAGACTATAAACTGCAAGAAAGTAGATAAAACAAATTTTGTCTTTTAATCCAACAATTTATTCAGGGAAAATTTCTGTACGGACAATAGATCATCATCATGAGTTGGTGTGAAACTGCTTAGCCTAACATACCAAAAAACGACAGGAAGAATAGAATGGAATTGGACGAGTGAATTGCTTATGTAGAGGAGTGTGCAACAAAAAATAGAACCAAAGAAGTTGGCGGAATAGATATCTGCTTTATTTATAAGTTAAGCAGCAAGAGAAATTTGCTTTATTTTTTCTGCAATTGCCTGATCTGTAAATGCTTTGATTTCCTCGTTACGATCAGTTATTTTTTGATTCACAATAAAGATTGCTTCTATGAGTATAGCTATACGTGCGACAGATGCTTCGTTTAAATGGATAAGCATTTTTTCATCAGAAAGGAAATCATAGTCTGCATAACTGCAATAAGAAAAATAAGCCTGGTCATTCTCGTAGTGCAATTCTATCTGCTTTTCCCGAAATATATTCAGTCTGCCCATCGCCTCCAATATTGATCTTTTTCCAGCCACAGGAAAACGAAACTCAGCATAAAAATGTTCCAATCCCGGTATTTTGCTGCATCCCGTTGGGAGATCAGTTATATTATCAAATGTTTTTTTTCCCACATGTGCAAAGCAATCATTTGTATTAAATTTCACCTGTCTTAAAGCAAACTCTAAATACAGACTTTGGAGTAAGGCTTTATTTGCTAATTTATGTGCCGGTAGTACAGCTACAGTTTTGGTAATGACGTATTTATAAGTTTCTACCTGGGGAATGTGTATATGTAGTGCAGTAGTTAAGAAAGACTTATTGAACCCACCTTTTTTATCATCAGCTGCGAGCTGGTCCCAGTTACCTGAGAAAAGATTATAATTTGAAGTGTTGGTTTGTATCATCCTAGATTCATTTGCAGCAGTACAAAATCAATAATTAAGCCTGAGCCTTGATTAATAAATATGTAAAAAAAGTCTAATTTTTTTGCGAACCCTCTGTATGCACTGTAAACACTGGACTTTCGTTGATCAGTAGCTGTTATTTTATTTTCTGCTATAGAAATAGTTTGATCTGACTGTCTGCTATTTTCCCCAAACAGGAAATAGAATAGTCATAAATTCCCCGCATTCTCATAGGGACTTGCATGTAAATAGATAGTCCTGTATACCTTTCCATTTCTTCGTCCCTCCGTGGTTACACTTTCTAACAATAAGAAGCAGGGGAAGAAAAAAAAGGAAAACAAGAAAAATAGTTCGTGGAAATTTGTGTGATTCGTGGACATATATAAATCCGGGCACGCAACGTTCGCCGCGGCGAAGACATTGCTGAGAAAAAAAAATTCGTGCAAATTCGTGCAATTCGTGGACACCCATTTGCCGAAGGCAAATCATCCGTGAAAATCCGTGCCATCTGTGGCCAAACATTTGCCGCAGGCAAACATATACTAGATCAGCTTTATGAGATCTGCGAATCGTCTCTATCCATATATCCGGGCACGCAACGTTCGCCGCGGCGAAGACATTGCTGAGAAAGAAAAATTCGTGCAATTCGTGGACACCCATTTGCCGCAGGTAAATCATCCGTGAAAATCCGTACCATCTGTGGCCAAAAATTTGCCGCAGGCAAACATATACTAGATCAGCTTTATGAGATCTGCGATTAGTGGCAATTCATTAATGGCCACCTTTTTGCCGCAAATGAATTACTTATTATCAACACAAAAATCCCATTTTCATGAGTAGAGGTTTTGTAAAAGAAGAAGACCAGGAAGAAATTCCCTTAGTACCACCAAGGGCTGATTTACCTGAAGGTGCTACCAACTATGTTACACAGGTTGGTATGGATGAGCTATTGACTGAAAGAGTACTATTGATAGAAAAAAGAGACAAACAGGTAGTGATCAATGAAAATGAACAACGAATTGCAGTGAATCATTCTAATGCGGTCTTACAATTATTAAACAGCAGGATTGCTACAGCACAGGTTGTAGACCTTAGCAATCAGCCAAAAGATGAAGTACGTTTTGGAGCAATGATTACTTTACAAATTGGGAATGAAAAGAACTTAAAGGAATACCAAATTGTAGGAGTAGATGAAGCAGATATTTCTAAAAATAAAATTTCATTTGTTTCACCCATTGCAAGGTCATTGATTAACAAAAAAGTTGGTGACAAAGCAGTACTGAAACTGAGGAACGAGGTTAAGGTTTTTGAGGTGAAGAAGATAGCGTATTGAAGTGGGCCTTACGTAGAGGTGACACCTTTCGGAAAACTGTTTTAATTGTAGAGATATTTTATTCCCATGATCCATTTGCTTTGCAGAACTGTTCTGAAAGGTGTCACCTCTTGGTTGTCGAGGCCAAACCTTTGCCGCAGGAAAACAACTCGTCACCTCACCCCGTACTCTCCGCCGCGGCGAAGACATTGCCAGGAAAGAAAAATTCGTATTGAAGTGGGCCTTACGTAGAGGTGACACCTTTCGGAAAACTGTTTTAATTGCAGAGGTATTTTATTCCCATGATCTCTTTGCTTTGCAGAACTGTTTTGAAAGGTGTCACCTCTTGGTTGTCGTGGCCAAACCCTATTGCCGCAGGCAAAGAATCCGTGAAAATCAGCGCCATCTGTGGCCAAACCTTTGACGCAGGAAAACAATGCGTCGGAAAACTGTTTTAATTGTAGAGATATTTTAATTCCCATGATCTCTTTGCTTTGCAGAACTGTTCTGAAGCTGTCACCTCTCATTACTCTAATGCTTTTGCTACCTCCAACAAATCTTTTCCCTTGTAATCAGGTCCCTCCCCTAACGGATAGAGCACCTGTCCTTCTCTTTCAATGAATCCAGTTTGCAGTCCTGCATGTGCAGCCCCGGTTATGTCCCAGGCATGGCAGGCAATCAATAAACAATCTTCAGGGGCTACTCCAAATTCCCTGGCTGCCCATAAATAAGTCTCAGGTGCAGGCTTGTATTTTTTGATTTCATCTACACTTAATGCTTTTTCAAAAAAAACCTCCAGCGCATTGTTTTGCAATAATTTCATAAGGGTGCTGCCTGGTGAATTGGTGAGTGCACCCAGTCGAAAACCCTTTGATTGTAATTTTTCTAACCCTACCAATACATCCGGGTGGGCTTTACATTGTACCAATACGGACAGCGCATCCTTCGCTTCCGAGTCTGACACTTTTTTTTGCAGTTTAGCGGCGGCCATAGTAAATGCTGCTTCGGCTATGTCAGTGAAATTATGGTAACTACCGGTACAATTATCTACCAGCGAATAATGTAATAATACTTCAAACCAAACAGCAAATCCATTTGCACCGAGTAAGGTATTTACTTTTTCTTTTAGGGGTTGCAGGTCAATCAGTGTTTCATTCACATCAAACAAGATCACAGAAGGTTTTTTCATTTTCCTGAATTTATGGCAGCTTTTTTATTTATTTTTTTCCAGGTACTATATACCCCGAACAATACCATCACCCCAATAAAAATATATACCCATACAGGAATGTTTTTCCCAGCTATGATAAGGTATAAGTATGCAGAAATAAAGCAAAGACCCGTGAGTAAAACCGGTAGTACAAAAGACTTTTTTTTACGGATATTTTTGATGGTCCAGGTGAGGCAAAGAAAAAATAGAGGAATGGCGCCAATATAAATACCACCAAAAATATAAGGGTTTACATTATATTTTTCGCCGAGGCTTAGAAACCATGTGGTGAAAGTTTCCCAATACTCCATTAGCTAATTATTTTAAAGGCCCACTGCAGCAGCCGTTTAATGAATGGCGTAAGTGCTTTTTGTTTGTAGGAAACAATTGCTTTCTGATTGATGCGGGAAGCCACCGGGTAAGGATAGATTTTATTAAATATTGCATCAATAGAAAGACCTTGCGTATTGGCCAGGATCAGCTCCTGCACCAGTTCTCCTGCATGAGGAGCTACCATAGTGCCGCCAAGTATCACTTGTTTTTTGTACCAGTGCTTTTCACTGATAAACAGGATGAGTTTGCCCCAGCGGTTATTGTCTACCACCGCCCGGTCATCGGCCTCAAAACTTTCTTCCAGTTTTATATAGGCTATATCTTTCTTTTTCAATTGTTTTTCACTGTATCCAAATGTGGCTAATTCCGGATCGGTAAAGGTGACCCAGGACATATGTTTATTATCCAGCTTCTTTTTTAATGGCGACAGCAGGTTGTTGATGATAAGCCGGCCATGCATTTCTGCCGCATGGGAAAACTGCAGATCTCCGGCAATATCTCCACAGAGCAGTACATTTTTGTTTGTCGTACGCAGGCGGTCATCCACCACTATTTTATCGTCCTTTATTTCTATTCCTGCTGCAGAGAAGTTCAGACCATCCAGGTATAGTTCCCGGCCAATGCCTACAAACACTGCATCAAAATGATGGGTGAAGCTGTCCCCGTTTTTGCGTTGCAGCAAAGCTTCATTGGCGGAAGGAAATGAGTCTACCGTCGCATTAAATAGGAACTCAATGCCTTCTTCTTCCAGCCTTTCCATCAGGATGGAGGTAACTGCGACATCATCATGTGATAATATATTTGTGCCCCTATCTATTACCATAACCTTACTACCCAACCGGCGGAAACATTGTGCCATTTCCATACAAATGGGCCCTGCCCCAACAAAGAGCATTCTTTCAGGTAAGGTGGAAATGCGGAAAATATTTTCGTTGTCATAATAATCAACCAGCTCTACACCCGGCACTTTTAGTTTGCGGGCACCGGATCCACTCGCCAGTATTATTTTTTTTGCCGTAAATTTTTGCCCGTTTACAGTTACTTCATTTTTTCCGGAAAAATCAGCAACACCAAGTTCTACATCTATCCCCTGTTCTTTTAGCCAGGCGGCATTTTCGTGTTTGCGGATGATTTCCTGTTTGTTGTAGATGTAATCCACTGTCTTTTTAATATCTGCTACGCCGCTGACCTGCATACCAAACGCCTCAGCTGTACGTGCCTGGTGGACAACACGGGAGACATGTACCAGTGCCTTGCTGGGTACACAGCCATCATTCAGGCATTCACCGCCTATAGCATGATCCGTTTTGGCTATCATCATTACCCGGAAACCTGCCTTGGCCATAAACAACCCAACGCTGAGCCCGCCCGAGCCGGCGCCTATAACAATCATGTCGTATTTTGAATTAGCCATCTTTGCTTTGGCAGTAGGATTACAAATTGCGTTCCGCAGTTATGTAACTCAAGAAACAGGGAATAAAAAAACAAAAAATAAAACTCCACTGCTTTCGTGCCCTTGTGGCTAAGAATTTTTTCTAACATGAAAGAACAAAGAAATAACAAAGGAACACAAAGCATAAAACACTCCTAGACCTCACCCCCCAGCCATTCTCCTGGAGAGAGGGGCGCAACAGCTGGAAAAATTCTGAGGTGTAATTTTTTAAGAGTTTTTATATATCGATTGGCGGGATAGATACGCAACGTCCTTTCTGGAGACATTGCTGGGAATGAAGATATCGTATTGACTGGTGTCTTAGGTAGAATAGAAAGCTTTCGGGAAATTGTTTTATTTGTAGAGCTGTTATGTATCAATGATCCAATTGCTTCGATTAACTTTTCTGAAAACTGTCAGCTCTTGGTTGATGTGGCTCAACCTTAGCCGAAGAAGGATCACGGAAGAACACAGAATAAAATTATATAACCAAGGATTATTTCACAGAGAGAAACCCGAGGATCGCGGAGGACGAAGAAGTAAAATTATATACCTCCGTGGTTCTTTGTAAAAAACGCTTGGTCCTCTGTGTAACTATTTTTTCTTTGGGTTGTATCCGTTCAACGAAATATTGCAGAATTATTAAACCCGGTAAAAGATTTATCAAAATAAATAATAGCTTATTTTACATACATATCCCACCATTTAAATAATTAAAATGAAAAAGACTTTTTTACTCAACGTAATCGCTTTTTTTATAATCACATGTATACATGCACAAAACGTAGGCATTAATAATACTGGTGCTTTACCAAATGCCAGCGCTATGCTGGATGTTAATCATCCCAATAAAGGCTTGCTTGTACCAAGGGTAGCCTTAACAGGTACTACTGACGTATCAACCATTGTAACACCTCCTACTTCACTACTTGTTTACAATACTGCAAGCATTGCTGATGTTACACCAGGATACTATTACTGGAGCAGCACTGCATGGCTCAGGCTTACAACAGGTTTGCCGTCCGCAAACAACTGGCTACTTACCGGTAATGCAGGCACTGTTGATGGCACAAATTTTATTGGCACTACCGATAATGTACCTTTTAATGTGAGGGTTAATAACCAAAAAGCAGGAAGGATAGATCACACATTAGGCAATACGTTTTGGGGCTACCTCGCCGGCAATGGAACCATTACAACTGGATTTAATAATACCGGAAATGGAACAAGTGCACTCCAAAATATTACCTCAGGAAACTTTAATACTGCAAATGGTGCTAATGCGCTCCAAAATATTACTACAGCAAATAATAATACAGCCAATGGTTCAAACGCACTCAGAGATAATACGTTTGGATTTAGAAATACGGCCACTGGTGCAAGTGCACTTCAGGCAAATACAACTGGAAACTCCAATACAGCCAATGGCGCAAGTGCGCTTCAGGCAAATACAACAGGCAATACCAATACAGCTAATGGCGCAAGTGCTCTGTTCAATAATACGTCAGGATTTCAAAATACAGCAACTGGTGCATTTGCACTTTTTTCAAATACTATTGGAAATTATAATACTGCAAATGGTGAATCTGCACTCTCATCAAATACAACCGGAGAAAGAAATACCGCAACTGGCGCTGGTGCACTTCTTTCCAATACCACCGGAAACTATAATACCGCCAATGGCGAATTTGCACT
>JBBQYS010000024.1:0-30926 GCA_038208485.1 Chitinophagales bacterium | reverse complement strand
GTATCAGCATACCATTTTGTATAGATGAAACTATTTCCTCTCCTACTTGCACTGAAGCATTTCTAACTCTTTGTATGACTATTTTCATTATTGTATTTTTTGTGCTTGCAAAAGAATAAATATAAGAAAGTAAGTAGGGTTTAGAGGGTTGAGTTTAGAAAGTTTAGAGGGTTAGGGGTTTAGAAAGTTTAGGCAGTTAGTTTTTTCACTCCCGCCTTGCGGGATCTGCGATTTGTACTTTTCACTTTCAACTTTCAACTCATAACTTTTCACTTTTCACTCCCGCCTTGCGGGATCTTCGATTTCCACTTTTCACTTTCCACTTTTTACTTTTCACTCCCAACCAAATTCTACCTGTATTTTTTGCCAGATTGTTGCTTATTTCCAAAATAAAATTTCAAAAAATTAATTTTCCACCAGATCTTTTTTATCTATTTGGCTACAAATCAATAGAGACCGAAGGAACAGGAAATTTGGTTTTAATTGTCCACATTCTGTGAATATTTACCATTAGTATTTCTGAATAGATAAGAATATTTTCGTTTCCCTGCTTTACAATCAAATAACATCTTAGAAAAATCTTAAACTGCTTATCACAAAACATGGCATCTAAAAAACCAACCCCCAAAGCGCTGCAATTCAGCAGGCAATTTACAAAAGAAGGCGTCAGCCCTTTTGATCTGTTCGAATATGACTACCGTACTTCGGTGATCAAGAACCCCAGCGGGGAGATTGTTTTTCTGATGGAGAATGTAGAAGTTCCAAAACAATGGAGCCAGATAGCTACTGACATTCTTGCCCAAAAATATTTCCGCAAGGCTGGTGTTCCACAAGAAGACGGAAGCCTTGGCAGAGAGACAAGTTGCAAACAAGTAGCCCATCGTATGGCACATTGCTGGAGAGTATGGGGAGAACGTTACGACTATTTCGCTACAAAAGAAGATGCAGATATTTTTTACGAAGAACTTGTTTACTCAATACTAAATCAAGCCTGTGTACCGAACAGTCCGCAGTGGTTTAATACCGGCCTGCACGAGGTTTACGGTATCACCGGAAAACCACAGGGTCATTATTATGTAGATAGCGTAGATGGAATGCTAAAGAAAAGCACGTCTGCTTATGAGCGCCCTCAGCCACACGCCTGTTTCATCCTGAGTGTAGATGATGACCTGGTAAACGAAGGCGGGATCATGGACCTTTGGGTACGTGAAGCAAGAATCTTTAAATATGGTAGCGGTGTTGGTACAAACTTTAGCAGCATACGTGGAGAAGGAGAAAAACTCAGCGGTGGTGGTACAAGCAGCGGCCTGATGAGTTTCCTGAAAATAGGTGATCGTGCAGCAGGCGCCATCAAAAGCGGGGGAACTACCCGTCGTGCAGCCAAAATGGTTTGCCTTGACCTCGACCACCCTGAAATAGAAAAATTTGTAAACTGGAAAGTAGAAGAAGAAGCAAAAGTAGCAGCCCTGATTGCAGGTGGTTACCCAAGTGATTATGAAGGTGAGGCTTACCGTACAGTGAGCGGACAAAACAGCAATAACTCAGTTCGTATACCAAACAGCTTTTTCAAAACACTGGATGCTGACGGAAACTGGGAACTAAAAGGACGTAGCGATGGCAAGACCATGAGCACCATCAAAGCATCAAAACTTTGGGATACCATCAACTATGCAGCCTGGCGTTGTGCTGATCCGGGTACACAATACGATACCACGATCAACGAATGGCACACCTGCCCTGAAGGCGGACCTATCCGTGCAAGTAACCCTTGCAGTGAGTACATGTTCCTGGATAACACAGCCTGCAACCTGGCTAGTGTTAACCTCCGTAAATTCTTTGATGAATCAGATAACAGCTTTAATGTACAAGGCTTTGAACATACCTGCCGCCTCTGGACTGTAGTTTTGGAAGTTTCAGTTTTAATGGCTCAGTTCCCAAGCCAGGAGGTAGCACAACTTAGCTATGACTACCGGACACTTGGTTTGGGTTATGCCAACCTTGGTAGTATGCTTATGGTTAGTGGTATTCCTTACGATAGTGAAGAAGCACGTGGAATTGCCGGTGCCATCACCGCTATCATGACCGGAACTGCTTACAGTACTTCTGCAGAATTGGCTTCATTCCTTGGCACATTTGATAAATATCCGCAGAACAAAGAACACATGCAGCGTGTAATGCGCAACCATCGTGCTGCGGCATATGATGCAATGGATGCCTATGAAGGATTGGAAATCAAACCAAATGGTATCAATGCAAAATATTGCCCGGACTACCTGCTGAATGCAGCTACCAAAGCCTGGGACAATGCAGTACAGCTTGGAGAAAAGCATGGTTATAGAAATGCACAAACCACAGTTATCGCTCCTACCGGAACCATTGGTTTGGTCATGGATTGTGATACGACTGGTGTAGAACCTGATTTCGCTCTCGTTAAGTTTAAAAAACTAAGCGGTGGTGGTTATTTCAAGATCATCAACCAAAGCGTACCGCAGGCTTTGCGTAACCTGAAGTACACAGAAGAGCAGATTGAAGAAATAGTAAATTATGCAAAAGGACATGCTACGCTAAAAGGTGCTCCATTCATAAACGAAGAAACACTTGCAGCCAAAGGATTTCTTCCTGCAGAAATTGCTAAACTAAATGCAGCAATGGCAAGTGCCTTTGAGATAGGTTTTGTATTCAACCAATATGTACTTGGAGAAGAGTGCCTGGAAAGACTTGGATTCAAGCAGGAGGATTACAGCAATTTCGAATGGAGCCTGTTGGAAGCATTAGGCTATACTGATGAAGAAATAGATGCTGCAAACATATATATATGCGGCACCATGACTGTAGAAGGTGCACCGTATCTTAAAGATGAGCACCTGGCCGTATTTGATTGCGCCAACAAATGTGGAAACATTGGTGAGCGTTACATACATGCGCACGGCCACATCCGCATGATGGCTGCAGCACAACCTTTCCTGAGTGGTGCTATCAGCAAAACCATCAACCTGCCAAACGAGGCTAAACAGGAAGAAATAGCAGATAGCTATCGCCTGAGCTGGGAACTTGGCCTGAAGGCCTGTGCGCTTTACCGTGATGGTTCTAAGCTATCACAACCGCTCAGCAACAAAAGCGATAAGAAAAAGAAAGATGCAACTGCGGAAGAAGAAACAGAAACTGTAGAAGCAACAACTGCCAGCAGTATGGTAGATATGGGACAACTCACAATAGATGAGTTGTTGCACGAAGTAAATAAAAGGGTGCAAAACAGTGCCGATACTTCCCTGAAACGTCAGTTGGCCATGATCGTGGAGCGCCGTGCATTACCTGCCAAACGCAGAGGTTTTGTACAGAAAGCCAAGATCGACGGACAAACATTATTCCTCCGTACAGGCGAATACAGTGATGGAACATTAGGAGAAATCTTCATCGATATGAGCAAAGAAGGTGCTACCATGCGTAGTATGCTCAACTGTTATGCTATAGCCATTTCTATTGGTCTGCAGTATGGTGTTCCTTTAGAAGAGTATGTAGAGAAATTTGTATTCACCCGCTTTGAACCATCTGGTAAAGTGGATCATCCGAATATCAAACGCACAACAAGTATCATTGACTTTATCTTCCGCAGCCTTGCTTATGAGTACCTGGGCAGAAACGATTTAGTTCATGTATTAGATACGCCGGAAGTTGAAAATATGGGTAACGATTCATGGGATGACAATACACCTGCTATTGGCGAAAGAACCCAGGACCTGAGCGAAGTAAGGGTACTTGGAAATGCAAAGCCTAATGGTCCGGCAGAGAAAGCTTACAAAAAAGCTTACGATCCAAAACCATTGACCATGAGCATGGATGCACAAAGTGCAGCTGCAAAAAAAATGCAGGGAGATGCACCAGCTTGTAACGTTTGTGGCCACATCACCGTAAGAAGTGGCACCTGCTACAAATGCCTGAACTGCGGTAACAGCCTTGGTTGCAGTTAATAAAATTAAATAAGTTAGTAAGATACAAACCACCGGTTTTCACCGGTGGTTTTTTATTTGCGGCTGTCAGCTTTTGTTCGCTGATCAGCAGCAGCAGGGGCTATTCGCTGTTACTTGTTTTTGCATCGCTTCAATGGCTAACACATAAAAAGGATGCCGCTTCTATCCCCCAGCCTTTGGGCGGTAGAGCATTGTTCAACTTTTCATCCTATTGTCATTATCAGAAGAAATATTCTTTCTCATTGCCTTAATGATGATTTTGTAGTTTTAAGAAAAAACAAAGCATGAGCCTTACTCAGAATCTAAAATTTACCAGGGAAGAATATCTTAAAATGCAAAAAAATTCGGAAATAAAACATGAATTTTTTAAAGGAGAGATTTCAGAAATAACTGGCTCATCAATCTCACATACGGCAATCGTTGGAAATACTTTATACCAAATACAAAAGAAAATAATAGAAAACTCCACCGATCACAAGGTTCTTTTTAGCAATATCAAATTGCATATTATTTCAAATTCACTCTTCACTTATCCAGACCTCCTGGTCTTCAAAGAAAAAATAGAAACGCTATCAAATGACGAGGAAGTAGTATTAAACCCTTCAATACTTATTGAAGTATCAACTGTAGAATCAGAGAATTATGAGCTTGGAGAGAAATTCAGACGCTACCGGGATATCCCTTCTTTAAAAGAGTACATCATCATTTCCAGCACCGAACTATTTGTTGTGAAATATGATAAACTAACAGACGATAGCTGGCTTTTAAAAGAATACAAATCTGGAAAAGAAATTGTGCCAATTAATTGTTTGGGATGTGAAATAGAGATGTCAGAATTATATAGAAGCGTTAGCTTGAACTCTTAATCAAGATATTAACTTCCTCTTTTTCCCCTGCTTCTTCACAAAATCCCTCAAATAACTACACCTGCTATACGCCTTCTTCTAAAAAAAAGTTATGCTTGCGATGGAAACTTATTCAGGGAAAAGATCATTTATTATTATACATCTGCGGCAGCGATATCCTGTACCTTACTGCCAGTATCCTAATCACAAATACGACAATGATGCAGATAATAGTATTTAATCCGGAATCTATACTCATCTTCCTTAAGATAAAATATAAAACGCCTCCTGCTATGCAGGCAAGGGCATAAATTTCTTTACGAAAAAGTAAAGGAATATTATTGAGTAAAACATCCCTGAGCACACCACCAAAACAGGCGGAAATGGTTCCCAGTGTGATACATAAACCCACGCTGAAATTCCTGGCGATACCAAGCTTAATGCCCACAACCGTAAAGAGACCAAGGCCAAGCGCATCAAATAAAAATAATGTCGTGGACAAATGTTTCAGGTATTTACCAAAGAACATGGTGAGTATGGCAGAGAAAAAGATGACGAAAATAGCGGTCCGGTTTTGCAGCCATCCTACCGGAAGATTACCAATGAGTATATCCCGCAACGTACCGCCACCAATTGCAGTTACAAATGAAATAATCAGCACACCAAATGGATCCAGTTTTTTATCCATGGCCATAAACGCACCCGAAACCGCAAAAGAGATTGTCCCAAGTATATCAATGATATTAAGGAATTGTGTTGGCATCGGGGTAAATGTAAGGAAGTGTTTAGATAATGGATCACGGTTCATAGATCATGAGCCTTATTTTTCGAAAGAAAGATGAAATTGAAGGCGAATACTTTAATTAAGCAAATCAAAACATATTTGGCTTTGAAGAAATATTGATAACTCTTTCTACGGTTCTTATACACTTCTCTCCCAAATGATTCTTCAAAATTTACATAGGTTTTCTATGAACTATGAACAATGATCCATGAACCAATTTCCATTATTTATCTTTGCGCCCTTATGGCTAAAGAAACAAACAATTTTGCAGCGTTGATAGCGCATTGCAAAGAGTACGGATACATATTTCAAAGCAGTGAATTATACGATGGCCTCGCTGCCGTATACGATTACGGGCAGATGGGTGCACAGCTGAAAAAGAATTTGCGGGATGAGTGGTGGAAGGCCATGACCCAGCTACATGAAAATATTGTGGGAATAGATGCGGCCATCTTTATGCACCCTACAGTATGGAAAGCCAGCGGCCACGTGGATAATTTCAGCGATCCAATGATAGATAACAAGGACAGCAACAAACGCTACCGTGTAGATCATTTACTGGAAGCACATGCAGAAACTCTTGGTGAAGCAGATGGGAAAAACCTGCTTGCACAGATGGATGCATTGTTGGTGGCAGATGATATGCCCGGTTTAAAAAAACTAATAGAAGACAATAAGATCAATTGCAGTGTGAGCAAAACCTGCAACTGGACTGACGTGCGTCAGTTCAACCTGATGTTCGATACAAAGATTGGAAGTGTAGCCGGAGAAGCAGAAACAATTTACTTAAGACCAGAAACGGCACAGGGAATTTTTGTAAACTACCTCAATGTGCAAAAAAGTGGCAGGATGAAAATCCCTTTTGGTATCGCACAAACCGGTAAAGCCTTCAGAAATGAAATCGTTGCCAGGCAATTCATTTTCCGTATGAGGGAATTTGAACAAATGGAAATGCAGTTTTTTGTAAGGCCCGGCAGCCAGATGCAGTGGTACGAATACTGGCAGAACGAAAGAAAAGCCTGGCTGGAAAAAATGGGTATTCCGGCAGAAAAACTTCGTTTTCATCCACATGTAAAATTGGCTCATTATGCCGATGCAGCACTCGATATAGAATTTGAATTTCCTTTTGGCTGGAAAGAATTGGAAGGCATACATAGCCGTACAGATTTTGACCTTACACAGCATGCAACCCACAGTAGAAAGAAGATCCAGTATTTTGATAATGACCTGAATGAAGAAGGAAAACCTTACGGAAATTATACACCATTCGTAGTGGAAACCTCCATAGGCCTTGATCGTTTGTTCCTGACAATATTGAGTCTTGCCTATGCCGAAGAAAAATGGACCAAAGAAGACGGCAGTGAGGATAGCCGTATCGTTTTGCGCATTCCTCCAAGGATAGCACCTACCAAACTTGCTATTTTACCATTGCTAAAAAAAGACGGATTACCGGAAATAGCTCGTGAACTGATGGCAGAATGTAAAGAACATTTTATGTGTTTCTATGAAGAGAAAGATGCCATCGGAAAACGTTACCGTCGCATGGATGCCATCGGTACACCTTTCTGTGTAACCATAGATCATCAGACGAAAGAAGATGGTACAGTAACAATAAGATATAGAGATGATATGAGGCAGGAAAGGGTGAAGATGAGCGAGGTGAGGGGAATGATACAGGGGTTCCTTTAGTCTATGCTTTTCCAAAATACTGTTACCAAATTAAATTACCTAATCTTACTATTTACTCTTTACAGTAAACAGTAAACATGACTACTTCTGAATTATTACTAAAAGAACTTGCTACTCAATCAGAATTAAGCGTAAAGGAATTTGTTGAAACACTTCATGTGTCAAAACAAATGATCCATCGCAGTTTGAATACCCTGGTAGAAGAAAAGAAAGTTCTTAAAATTGGGCGATCACCTAAAACTGTTTATAGGTTAAATACAAGGGATGAGCAAAAGATTTCAGGTATTATTCCGGTTCCCCAGAAATCATTGAATAAAATAGAAGAAAGAATTAGCAATGCTGAAAACACCTTTGCAATTACTGAAACAGTACAATCATATTTTACTGATAGATGATGCAATAGGAAGTGGAGCTACTATGAACCAGGTTGCAGGTAAATTAAAAAACAAAAAGATTGCAAAGAAGATAACTGGTCTTGCAATCGTAGGTAGTTTCAAAGGCTTTGACGTAATTACAGATATTTAAATGATTAAACTGTACCCCTGGAACCACAGGGGAGAAATCATAAAATAGTTTTCCTCAATTTGTACCTTGTACCCATACCTTATCTTTGCCGCCAAATAAAACAACCATTACATGTTTCGCTCTCACACCTGCGGCCAGCTCCGCATTTCTGATGTAAATACTGATGTAACACTTGCCGGCTGGGTGCAAACGGTAAGGAAATTTGGCTCTATTACTTTTGTAGATCTTAGAGACAGGTATGGTATTACGCAATTGCTTTTTAATGAAAGCCTCAATGAAGAACTGGATAAGAATCCGCTGGGAAGAGAATTTGTATTGCAGGTCAAAGGCACAGTGAATGAGAGAAGCAATAAGAACCTGAATATTCCTACCGGGGAAATTGAGATCCTGGTACATGAATTTAATGTTTTAAATAAAAGCATTACTCCTCCCTTTACCATACAGGATGATACGGATGGCGGCGAAGACCTGAGGATGAAATACCGTTACCTCGACCTGAGAAGGAATGCAGTAAAGAAAAACCTGGAACTGCGCTATGCAGTTAGCCGCAGTACACGTAATTATCTGCATGAAAATAACTTTATAGATATAGAAACCCCATTCCTCATTAAAAGCACGCCCGAAGGAGCAAGAGATTTTGTAGTGCCTTCCAGGATGAACGCAGGACAGTTTTATGCTTTACCGCAGAGTCCGCAAACTTTCAAGCAATTGCTGATGGTAAGCGGTTATGACAGGTATTACCAGATTGTAAAATGTTTCAGGGATGAAGACCTCAGGGCCGACAGACAGCCAGAGTTTACACAGATAGATTGTGAGATGTGTTTTGTAGAACAGGAAGATATCCTGGTTATGTTTGAAGGGCTGGTGAGGAGGATATTTAAAGATGTAAAAAATATAGATTACAGCGAAGAGATTCTTCGAATGACCTGGCAGCAAGCCATGTGGACTTATGGAAATGACAAACCAGATATTCGATTTGATCTAAAACTGGCCAATTATAAATTCCCTTCCCATGCATTTCCAAATGATTCTGCAGATGATACCGTAGGAAAAGAAATAATTTCTGAAGAACTCGTTTCGAAATTTCCTGTATTTGCCTCTGCAGAAACGGTGATTGGCATTGCAATTCCTAATGGATCAGAATACACCCGCAAACAAACTGATGAGATCACAGAATGGGTGAAACGTCCGCAGGTTGGTATGAGCGGACTGGTATTTATAAAACACAATGTGGATGGCAGTTTTAAGAGCAGCGTAGATAAATTCTATGATGCTGAAGCGTTAAACACTTTTGCAGAAGCCTGTAACAGTAAGCCGGGAGATATTATCCTGATCGTAGCCGGTGCAGAAGAAAGAACCAGGAAAGCTGCAAGCGATTTGCGCATGTATATGGCAGACAAAGCAGGGCTTAGAAAAAATGATGAGTTTAAATTATTGTGGGTGTTGGATTTCCCTTTGTTCGAGTATGATGAAGCAGGAAACCGTTGGGTAGCCCGCCACCATCCTTTTACCTCTCCAAAACCGGCGCAAGTTTCTACGATGATAGAAAATAATCCGGCTATTGAAAATGCTACTGAATACCTGAAACATCCATATGCAAACATAAAAGCAAACGCTTATGATATGGTGTTGAATGGTAATGAAATTGGCGGTGGATCTATCAGGATTTATCAAAAAGAATTGCAGGAAAAAATGTTTGCCGCACTTGGAATGGATAAAAAAGAGCAGGAAGAAAAATTCGGCTTTTTGCTTGGCGCCTTTGAGTATGGCGCCCCTCCACATGGTGGAATCGCTTTCGGTTTCGATAGGCTTTGTTCTATTATAGGTGGCAGCGAAAGCATTCGGGATTTTATTGCATTCCCTAAAAACAATAGCGGAAGAGATGTAATGATAGATGCACCTGCAGTGATAGACCAAAAACAATTGGATGAATTGGAGATCGGCCTGAAAAATTCATAAACTTTAAGGTAGAGAAATTGTCAATTTCCTTTTAAAAGACTATTTTTCTAACCAATTTCAAAACCAAAATTATATGCAGAAGATTTTCTATTACTTTTTGCTGATCGCTTTCCCTATACTACTTTCATCTTGTAGTAAGGATGATGGGAATAACACTACCGGAGTAGCTGCACTGTCAGTAAACGATGCATCGTATGGGACAAATAATTTGCAGAAGTTTGATTATTATCTTCCTGCAAACAGAACAACAGCTTCTACAAAATCTATCATAATGATTCATGGAGGCGCATGGTCAGAGGGAGACAAATCAGATTATTATTCCTACCTGCCAAATATAAAAATGCTGTTTCCTGACTACGCTATTTTCAATATAAATTACAGATTATATGTAAATGGCTCCAACACTTTCCCAACGCAGGAAAATGATGTGAAAGCAGCCGTAGACTTTATAGTCACTAAAGAAGCCGAGTATGGCATATCAAACAAATATGTATTACTTGGTGCCAGCGCAGGAGGACATCTTGCTATGTTGCAGGCATACAAATACAATTCTCCTAAAATAAAAGCGGTAGTTAATTTCTTTGGGCCTTCAGATATGAATGCTTTGTACAACAATCCGGCTTCGCCTTTTGCTCCTCCATCTGCAATTGCAGCTTTGTTTAATGGCACACCTTCAACCCAGGCCCAGCTTTATTTCCAGAGTAGTCCTCTCAACTTTGTAAATGCGCAATCTCCTCCTACTATTATACTTCAGGGTGGCGTAGATCCCCTGATCAGTCCGTCCCAGCAAACGGCACTAAAAACAAAACTTGACGCTTCCGGAGTTGTAAACAGCTATGTATTCTATCCAAGTGAATCTCATGGCTGGGGAGAGCCAACCATCACTGATTCTTACCAAAAAATAAAAACATTTGTAACTGCTAATGTGCAGTAAATCTATAGAATAGTTAATCTTTATGCCTGCTAGTTTTTAGCAGGCATTTTTGTTTATTATTGTTGCTGATGATACCCACTTTTTTAAAACATATACCTAAGCAGTTTCTCTCTGCATTACTTTTCCTGGCCATCTCAGGTAGTGCATTTGCACAGACTTATAGCAAAGAAGTACTTACTGCAAATAGAGAAAGGTTGTATAAAAATATTGTAGAGAGAGGAATCAATGGCAAATTATCTACTCCATTAAATATTGATAATGAGTCAGACTGGGCTTCAGCTTTAGGCTCTATGATGTTCCTGCAATATCATTCACCATATACTAAAGCAAAAATTGCTTTAGCAGTTGAACGTATCCCAACAAATTCTGAAGAATTAAACAGGGCGTTGCTTACCTACCTGATATCTATCCCTGATACTGGATATGTAACTCAGATTAAAAGCAATATTAAGTCTGCAAAATCCGACTACGTATTTGCTTTAATGGCAAATTACCTGCTGCTATCGGACAACAGTCCAGAGTTAAAAAAAGACATAAAGAAAACTGCTGAAACCAGGAATAAAAAAAATGAAGAAAACGCATTCTTTGATGCTTTCAGCCAGCAGCTTTTCAAGAATGAAAAAGATAAAAGTCTTGAAGCTTTATTTGCTGCAAATTATCTTCCCGGAAAAGTAATCATGTATAGCATCCAGAGAAAAAACCGGGACTGGCCAGGGCTAGTTTTGATCAGAGATACTGCAGGAAAATTCATGAAGAATACTGACAGCAGCTTGTTTGCTCAACAACAATTAGCAAGAAGTGTATCTAATCTCCCTTATTATTTTTTTAATGGAAACACCCCTCAGGGTATTTTTAGAATGAGTGGCTTTGATATTTCCAGGTCGGCTTTTATAGGGCCGACAACCAATGTGCAACTTACGCTTCCCTTTGAGTTCCGGGCTAATCACTTTTATGCTGACAGCCTGAAGCAACCTAAGGACTGGAACATCCAGGATTACAGAAACCTTTTACCTGCTTCTCTGAAAAATTATAAGCCGCTTTACGAAGCCTGGAATGCAGGAAAAATAGGCAGAACGGAGATCATCGCACATGGAAGTACTTTAGATCCTAACTATTACAAGGATGCAAAATATTTTCCGCTGACCCCATCACAAGGCTGCCTCAGCAGTAAAGAAATCTGGAACACTTCTACCGGTTTCATTAGCCAAAGCGACCAGCGGAGCCTTACACAAATGATAGTAAAAGCTGGTGGTCCGCATGGTTACTGTGTAGTCATAGACCTTGACGATAAAGAAGCAGCTGTATCTGTTGATGAAATTATTTCTTTCTTAAAGTGATACAGTAAATGTAAGAACATCAGGAACTTTAATTTCTTTTTGAACAAAGTATGATAGAATTACGATATGATTAGTATGAAGAATTTTATAAAGTATTCTCTTTTCCTCATCATTATTTTACAGGCAGCTTGTAGTAAGAAAAATTTTTCTTCAAAGCCTGTTTACAATTTTAATAGCAGCACAGGAGTGCCTGACTACAGTAGCATCAATTATTGGGCAGCCCATCCATGGAAATGGGATCCATCAGATAGTGTACCAAAGCCGTTAAAGCATACTTTTATCAAAGATTCTGTGGTCGACGTTTTCTTCCTCTACCCTACCACTTTTACTGATAAAGAAGATACTGCCTGGAATGCACCAATTGACTATGCTGATTTGAATGCAAAAACAGATTATAGTGCTATTCTCTACCAGGCCAGCGTGTTTAACCAACATGCCAGGGTGTTTGCTCCCAGGTACCGACAAGCGCATTACCGTTCTTTTGGAACTAGTGAAAAGTTGAAAGCCAAGCAAGCATTTGACCTTGCCTATTCAGATGTAAAAAGTGCTTTTGATTATTACCTCGAACATTACAATAACGGACGTCCTATCATCATTGCCTCGCATAGCCAGGGCACGCTACACGCCGTAAGACTTTTACAGGATTATTTTGATGGGAAAAAATTACAGAACAAATTGGTAGCCGCTTACACCATTGGCTTGCCAGTAAAAGAAACAGATTTTAAGCAAATAAAACCATGTACCGACCCTGACAGAACAGGCTGTGTAGTCAGCTGGAGGACTTACGAAAAAGGCTATGAAGGCCAGCCTTATATAAACCGTGAAGACTTTAAAGTAATTAATATAAACCCCTTAAGCTTCAGGATGGATACTGCCTTTGTAAGCAGTGATCAAAATATGGGTGGTATGTTGCGAAACTTTAATAAACTAACACCTGGCCTGGTAGATGCGCAAGTGCATAAAAATATTCTTTGGGTAAGTAAACCAAAATTCTTTGGTAATGTTTTCCTCAAAACAAAAAACTACCACATAGCAGATTATAATTTTTTCTATCGCAATATTGTAAGTGACGTAGAGCACCGAATCGGTGTTTACTGGAAACAATAATTCATTTTCCTAAGCCCTGATATTTTATCATAACAGTTTTTCATATCTTCTGCAAGTTGCTTCATTCTTTGCTAAAACATAGATTTACCAGTTGTTATAATCAAATCCTAAAGCCAGTGCTGGGATAAATAACCCGTATGAACTCAAAGTAATAACAAGCACTCCTTTCTGAGTAAATTAGATTGTATGTTTTAGTTTCTCATAGATAAATACAGGGACTGGAAGCTGCGTCTTTTTTGTAAGTATCTTATTAGTTTGAACACTATCTCCATCCGAATGTTTTGTAAATTTGCAGATGCAAGCTCCACTAGCCGAACGACTCCGGCCTTCCAGTTTAGATGACATAATCGGCCAGGATCACCTTACCGGAAAAGGAAGTATTCTCAGGGTTGCCTTAGAGAAAAATACAGTTCCTTCTATTATTTTGTGGGGGCCTCCGGGTGTGGGTAAAACAACAATTGCGAATATTATTGCAAACGCTATTCAACAACCGTTTTTTAGCCTGAGTGCTATATCTGCGGGGGTTAAGGATGTAAGAGAAGCGATTGACTCAGCAAAAAAAGCCGGTGGAGCAGTTTTATTTATTGATGAAATTCATCGCTTCAATAAAGGGCAACAGGATGCATTACTTGCGGCTGTTGAAAAAGGAGTCATAATACTAATTGGTGCTACAACAGAGAACCCATCATTTGAAGTAAACAGTGCTTTGCTCAGCCGCTGCCAGGTTTATGTACTTAAGCCTCTGCAAAAAAATGACCTGCAAATTTTATTGGAACAAGCCATCAAGAAAGACAGCATTCTACAGAGAGAAAAAATAGTGCTGCAGGAAACTGAAGCCATGATTAATATCAGTGGCGGTGATGCAAGGAAATTATTAAACCTGCTGGAACTCGTTGTGCAAGCTGCTCCCGGAAAAAATATTACCGACAAATTGGTGATGGATACAGCTCAGCAAAGAGTTGCTTTGTATGACAAAAAAGGTGAGCAGCATTATGATATTATTTCTGCATTTATAAAAAGCATGCGTGGCAGTGACCCCAATGGTGCCGTGTACTGGCTGGCAAGAATGATAGAAGGAGGAGAAGACGTAAAATTTATAGCCCGCCGCATGGTTATTTTTGCGAGTGAAGATATTGGCAATGCAAATCCAAATGCTTTGTTACTTGCCACAAATACTTTTACGGCAGTAAACCTGATTGGGTATCCCGAAAGCCGGATCATACTTTCTCAATGTGCGATTTATTTGGCTACATCCGTAAAAAGTAATGCGAGCTATGAAGCCATAGGAAAGGCTTTGAGTATGGTAAAACAAACAGGCGATCTGCAAGTGCCATTACACATCAGAAATGCTCCTACAAAATTGATGAAGGATATGGACTATGGCAAAGGATACAAATATGCACATAGCTTTGAAAACAATTTTGCAGCGCAGGAATTTCTGCCAGATGAAATAAAGGGAACAGTTTTCTTTGAACCACAAAAAAATGCCAGGGAAGAAGAGCAAAGAAAATTCCTGAAAGAAAGATGGAAGGGGAAGTATAATTATTAATGGCCAGTTGTCAATTGTCAATTTTTTTAAATCAAAGATTCATTTCTAAAAATTAGAGAATCTTTCCAAGTGCAGAATTCGATTTTTTTATTTTCACTTTTTAATTTCTAATTTATGACCCCAACCTGGCAGTGTAAATTTTTTACAGAATTAACCACAAAAGAACTTTATGGCTTGATGCAATTGAGAAGCGAGGTATTTGTAGTAGAACAGGATTGTGTTTATCTTGATGCAGATGGGAAGGATGAAAATGCCTGGCACCTTTTTGCCTTGCAGAATGATAAAATTGTTGCTTGTGTAAGGATACTTTCTCCCGGGGTATCTTATGATGCTCCTTCAATCGGACGTGTGTGCACGCATATGTCAGTCAGAAACCAAAAGATTGGAAAAGAATTAATGCAAAGAAGTATTGAGCAAACAGAAGAACTATTTCCGGGCCAGCCAATAAGGATTGGAGCACAGCTTTATCTCTTAAAGTTTTATACAGAGTTAGGGTTTGTGCAAGACAGCGAAGTATACCTGGAAGACGGTATTGAACATATTGAAATGGTTAGAAAATAAAGCCCTCTACCTGCCTGCAGCTTCGAATTCTTCCCGCACATATTTTGAAGTGAAGCTTTCTTTTACATCCATTTTCTCCGGGGTTCCTTCATACAATAATATTCCTCCTCCATTACCACCTTCGGGACCAATGTCTATGATATGGTCCGCCACCTTAATCATATCCAGGTTATGCTCTATCACCAAAACTGTATTACCACGGTCTACTAATTTATTCAGCACATCCAGCAAATGTTTAATATCCTGGAAGTGCAAACCGGTTGTTGGTTCATCCAAAATGTAAAATGTTTTTCCGGTATCTCTCTTTCCTAATTCTGTACTAAGTTTTACACGCTGTGCTTCTCCCCCACTAAGGGTTACAGCGCTTTGCCCAAGAGTAATATAGCCAAGACCAACATCCTGTAATACTTTTATTTTACGGTAAATGAATGGCACAGGTTGAAAAAATTCTACGGCTTCATCTACACTCATATTCAATACATCGCTGATAGATTTGTTTTTGTATCGAATCTCTAATGTTTCCCGATTGTATCTTTTACCATTGCATTTTTCACAGTGCACATGCACATCAGGAAGGAAATTCATTTCTATCACCCGCATTCCAGCGCCTTCACATACATCACAGCGACCAGTCTTCACATTAAATGAAAACCTGCCGGCATTATAACCACGGATTTTTGCTTCGGGCACACTGGCAAAAAGTGTTCTCACATCAGTAAAAAAACCACAATAAGTTGCGGGGTTACTTCTTGGTGTACGCCCAATTGGACTTTGGTCTATCTCTATCACTTTATCTATTTCCTCCAGGCCTTTTATCGTTTTATAGGCAAGTGGTTTTTGTTTGCTCCGATAGCAATAAGTTGCCATTAAAGGATAAAGCGTTTCATTGATCAATGTACTTTTCCCGCTTCCACTCACCCCGGTTACCAGGATTAATTTTCCCAACGGAAATTTCACATTAAGGTTTTGCAGGTTATTTCCACTCGCACCTTTTAGTTCGAGAAATTTTCCATTTCCTTTTCTTGGAGTTTCCGGAATCGCAATAGATTTTTTTCCACTTAAATATTGCGCCGTTTCACTATTAGATTTTAAAACTTCTTTTGGTGTGCCGGCACTTACTATATTTCCTCCATAGTAACCGGCACGGGGACCAATATCTATCAGGTGGTCGGCAGCAAGCATAATATCTTTATCATGTTCTACTACCAGTACGCTGTTTCCAATATCACGGAGGTTTTGTAATGCACCGATCAATCGTTGATTATCTCTTTGGTGTAAGCCTATGCTTGGCTCATCCAGGATATATGTGATGCCTTGTAACTGAGATCCTATTTGCGTTGCAAGACGAATACGTTGGTATTCTCCACCGCTCAGGCTTCGGCTTGGGCGATAAAGCGTTAAATAATTCAGTCCGACATTCAATAAAAATTCAAGGCGTTCACGAATCTCTTTTATGATGTCTTTCGCTATAACATTTTGTCTTGAACTGATCCTTTCTTCTATGCTTTTAAACCATTCATATAAAACGTCCAGGTCCATCTCACTCAGCTCCGCAATGTTTTTTTCATCTATTTTAAACCAGAGACTTTCCCGGCGCAACCTTGTTCCTTCACAGGTAGCGCAGGGCTGAAGTTCCATATACTGCTCCACCCAGTTTCTCAGGCTTTCAGAAGTATTGCTTCCGCCAAACCATCTTTTCACCATGTTTACTATTCCCTCATATTCTGTTTCATAATAAACCGGAGCATTATCGTCAGCTTCTACATTATCATCAATGCTCCCATCTGCTTTACCATACAATAAAATATTCAGGTCATTTTTGCTCAAAGATTTCAATGGCTTATCCAGGCTGATCTTATGCTTTTTAGCCACTTGCATTACCTGCTTAAAAACATAGGCCTCTCTTTCCTCACCAAGTGGAGCAATACCACCATCTTTTATGCTTTTGGTATCATCCGGAATTATTGTCCCCATGTCTACTGTGAATACAGTTCCTAGTCCTTTACAACCCGGACAGGCGCCATAAGGAGAATTGAAGGAAAATGCATTGGGGCTTGGCTCTTCATAGCTCAGACCCGTATCAACACACATCAATTGCTTCGAAAAAATATCTACTTCTACAACCTTCTTTTTACTTGCACTTGTTGCAACTTCAGGTACTACAAACATGAGGTCTTTCCCCATTTGAAGACTACGTTGCACACTTTGGTTTAGCCTGCTGCGCATGTCAGGATTTACAGGCAGACGATCGATTACTACTTCAATGTCATGCACTTTGTAGCGGTCTACCTGCATTCTTTCTTTTAGTTCCAATATCTCTCCATCTACCCTTACCCGCAGAAAGCCTTTTTTTCTAATGTCTTCAAAAAGTTCCCGGTAGTGTCCCTTTCTTCCTCTTACTAACGGAGCAAGTACACTAAGTTTTTCACCGGCATATTTTTCATAAATGGCATTTACTATTTCATCTTCTGTAAACTTCACCATTTTTTTACCAGTGTTGTAGCTATATGCATCAGAAGCCCTGGCAAAAAATAACCGCAGGAAATCATAGATCTCTGTGATTGTACCAACAGTGCTTCTTGGATTTTTATTGGTTGTCTTTTGTTCTATAGAAATAACAGGAGAGAGTCCGGTGATCTTATCTACATCAGGCCTTTCCATATCTCCTACAAACTGGCGGGCATAAGCGCTAAAGCTTTCCATATACCTACGCTGTCCTTCGTTGTAGATGGTATCAAAAGCCAATGAAGATTTACCGCTGCCACTGACACCGGTGAAAACCACTAATTTGTTTTTGGGAATTTTAAGGTCTATATTTTTTAGGTTGTGCTCCTTTGCGCCAAACACTTCTATATATTCCTGTTCATTTTCTGCAGGTGCAGAAGATTTTTTTATTGCCATTTTTTTATCCTCGTTCACAAAGATACAAAACAAGCAGGGGGCAAATACTTACGTTATTGTAAAATGTTTTCCGCCAGGGGAAGTAGCTTTTTTACCCACAAACTATATTGAAATGCAGAAGGATGTAATCCATCCTGAGCAACAAGTCCCTGGCTACCTTCACTACCACGGGATATAGGCGTTATATCTACATATTTTACTTGCTTCTGCAATGTAATCTCCTTATTTGCAGCATTAAAAAGATCAATCTGAGCTGCTATATAAGCAGTATCACTCCCTGCGGCAAAAGGAGTTTTACTATAATCTGGTATAGAGACCACGATCACTTTATCCTTGTTTCCTCCTGCATATCTTATAGCCTCGTTCAGCAATAATGTAAATTCCTGCCTGTATTCAGCGAGGCTTTTTCCCTGGTATTGGTTATTTACTCCAATGAGTAAAGTAACCAGGTTATAATTAGTTGGTAGATTTTTTGTAGCGAGTGCAGCTAACAGGTTTGCAGTCGTCCATCCCGTAACCGCAACAAATTCAGGCTGATTTACCCTAATATTTTTTTTACCTAACTCTGTGACAAGCTGTACGGGAAACCTTTCTGTATAATTTACTGCTTCACCTATGGTATATGAGTCGCCAAGTGCCAGGTAGTTTTTGGCTGAAGAAACATTTGTCATCGCTTCGGGTTGTTTATTAGTTGTGCAACTGAATAAGCCAAAGATAATACAAGAGAAAAAAAGCTGTTTTGCTTTAAAATTTAAATTCATTTTACATAATGTTGTTGCTGGAACTTACGCAAAAAGGTTGCCTATTGTTCAGATGATTAATATCTGCACGGATATTGCATATTACGGAGTGAAATAATGAATACTATAAATTCACTTAATTTTACATTCTAAAAAATAATACATGACAAGAATAATTACAAGAACTGGATTTATGATAGTGGTTATGGCCTCAGTAATAATGGCTTTTTCATCTTGCGGAAGTACCCGGACAATTCCGGTGGAAGAAGGCTGGGACCTTCTGGGAGAAAGAAAAGTAAACTTTGTAAGAGATCGTGATGAACTCAGTATTTTTAATACGAAGGAATACTCAGCTTTTCGTTTCCGGGTTGAAAATAAAGATGTGAGTATCAAAGATGTAGAAATTGTTTTCCCTAATGGTGATGTTCTGCGTCCACAGGTTAATGACTTAATACCTGCAGGAACTTATAGCCGGGAAATAGAAATAGCACCCGAAGGCAAGGCAATCCGTACCATTAAATTCAGTTATAGAAGCAAAGGAAATTTACTTAAAGGCAGGGCTACTGTACTAATATTTGGTAAGCGACCAGTAAACAGGTACTATCAAAACAATAGCAATACTTTATAAACGTACAATATTTTTGATCTTAACAGGAAAAGTGAAGGCATCGCCTTCATTTTTTTTTGATTGAATTTCCCTCGCCACTTTCAGACCCGAAACAAGCTTCCCGAATGCTGCGTATCCCTGTCCATCGGGGTTTGTTCGTTTACTACTGTCAAACTGGGTTTGATCTCCTATGCAAATAAAAAACTCAGAAGATGCAGTACCCGGCTCAGTTCTGGCCATAGATAGTGTCCCTGACAAATGAGATAATCCTGTGTTGGCGGGTGCTTCGTGTGGTATATTATTTATTTTTTCTGCCTGTAACGGATCTGAATGAAAGATCCCTCCCTGGATTAAGCCACTATTATATTCAGCACTCATGTCCTCCTGCTTTAAAACCCTGTAAAAATTTGAAGTTTTGTATACCCCATCATCCACATTTTTAAGAAATGCAGCTACAGTTTGGGGTGCTTTATCAGGGTATAATTCTGCTTCCATGTCTCCATATTCAGTTTCTATTCTTACATGGGGTTGATCATATTTCTTCGAAGTACAACCCATATTTGAAAGGAAATAAACATTTACTATAAAACAAATGAAATATTTGGCTAATCGTTTCATATCCTAAAAGTATTTAAGTTTTTTTAGATATTGTCTCAAACGATGTGGACGATATTCCACGTAAAAAGCCCCTTGTTTAAAAATTTGAAGAATTAATCCTACGTAAATACTACAATGTATAATGTGAAGCCCCCTTCCGGTATTGGCTTAATCCTTGTTTGAGTCATAGTATATTTTTAAATTTTAAAACAAACAATATGTCAAACAACGAAAATGTAATAGAAGTATTAAATGATCTTGTACAGATCAATAATGATCGTATAAAAGGTTATGAGAAAGCTGTAGATGAAGTAGAAGATATTGATGTAGACCTGAAAAGTATCTTCTCAAAAATGGCTGATCAAAGTCGCAAAATAAAAGCAGACTTAGCTAACCATGTAAGCGCTCTCGGAGGTGAAATTGCTGAAGGTACTACTGGATCTGGAAAAATTTATCGTACCTGGATGGATATCAAGGCTACATTTAGCGGAAACGATCGCCAGACTGCATTGAATAACTGTGAATTTGGTGAAGATGCTGCACAGAAAGCATATAAGGAAGCGCTGGAAAGTGATGCTGATATGAATACAGACATCCGTCAGTTAATCGCACACCAAAAAGATGAGTTGAAAACTGCACACGATGCTATAAAGTCAATGCGTGATGCAAATAAAGCAGTTACTTCTTAAGAATTATTGAATTTATATTCAAGCCGCCTTTTTGGCGGCTTTTTTATACCCCGAACTGTGAAAGGTGATGATCCAGGTGTTTATAATAAAGGTTATTCCATTGCTGTGCTGTCAATTTTCCAAACCCGGGATTTTCCCTTCCTTCAAATTTATCCACACCATCTGCTTGCACAATTTCAAGGTTTGATAATAACCTTCTTTTTTCTTTCTCGAAATTTTGTTGAGAACTTACCAGGAAGACTGGAGCAGTCCTCTCATTACGCTTGAAGGGCTTTTCATTTGTTACTATTTTTTTTACAAAAGTCTTCAGCATCCATTTCATCAAACCTTTAGGCTTGGGATGGATGTTTTCATAGGACAATTCATAAGTAACCTTACAATGTGCCAGCATCTGGGCTACGTTCATTTTGCCCCATAGTGCTTGTGATTCCGTAGTTAAAGAATTAATTCTGTCTTTTAAAGTAGCAACCACTTCTTTGGAGTAAACATTTGGTAAAGCCATCGAATATGATTTATAAGTTGTAATGATGCGTCAAAGTAACATTTTTTTCCATTCGGTAATCAACTGATCCATACTACACCCTGCGTTGGCCGGGCTCGTGCTGGGCATGGATAGGTAGTTTTTCTTTGTATCCTTGTCAAAATATTTTTTGTACATGGCTTCAGCCTTTTTTCCATTAAAGCAGATTGTTTGAATTTTAGGATGCCTTATTAGAAAAAAATTAATATCGTTAGGCATCTCATTCCTGATGGCACTATCTAAACTTCCCGGCCTGAATGCTGAATGTGCGACATCCCAAACTGCAATTTTATTTCGCAATAATAGTTCTTGTTTCTCCCGGTAATCTCTCGGGAATGACTCATTGAATATTGTAGCAATTACTCTCCAAAACCTGTTCTGTGTATGCCCGTAGTATTCATTCATCTCCAGTGATCGATCACCCGGAAGACTACCTAAGATTAATTTGCAGGCATCTTTGTTTGCGATTGGGTCGAAGGAGGATTTCTGCATGAAAGAAGATTACGGATAACTACCATTTAAGGCAAAAAATATTTGCTAGATAAAATTACTAGTTTCACATATTACGTTGGAAAAGATTTATTCGCTTTTGAAGAGTTCATCCCTGTTGATTGATAGGCCGGTGCGCTGCACCAAATCACATACTCCACTTTGTGGCTACAATTTATGAGCAGTGCGCTGCACCTGATCTTATCCCAATGGAAATTGTCATCATATTGGAACATAGGTGGATTTCAGTTTCATCTTGTATAATGTCAAAGTTTATAATAATAGGAGGCAGCGCACCGGTGTTATTTATAGTATTTTAGGAAAATGAAAGCGCAAGGTGCAGAGCACCGAACTATCACCGTCAGTTTTAATTCATATTGATGGAAATTAGACTTGTAATAAATATATTAGGAAAATTTCATGCAAAAAAAAGACCCGCAATCTAAAATTGCAGGTCTTGAGTCGGGATGGCAAGATTCGAACTTGCGACCTCCTGGTCCCAAACCAGGCGCGATAACCGGGCTACGCTACATCCCGAACAACTCTTTTTATATTTGAGCAGCGGAGAGGGTGGGATTCGAACCCACGGTACAGTTTAACCCGTACGACGATTTAGCAAACCGTTCCTTTCGGCCACTCAGGCACCTCTCCTGGTATGTTATCCGGCACCTTCTTTTTTTGAAGGGGCAGCAAAAATACAATCCTTACACATATCAGCCAAATGAATTTTTAGAAATAAAAATCTTTTTTTTGACAGGTGTTTAAACTTTACAAAGAGAAGAACTAAAGTGCAAATTATTATAATCAGTTACATAGAAGCAAGCTGAACTTTTTGCTGAAGTTCAAGTACGCTTTCTTTAAAAAAAGTATCAGTATCCATCAGGTCCTTTACCGTTTGGCAACTATGGATTACTGTTGTATGATCTCTGCCGCCAAAATGTTCTCCGATAGTTTTGAGGGAATTTTTAGTAAATGCTTTGGAGAGGAACATGCTGATCTGCCTGGCCTGAACTATCTCTCTTTTTCTTGTTTTCTGCAATAGCTTATCATAAGCTACATCAAAGTACTCACACACCATTTTTTGTATGGTGTCAATGGTAATTTCTTTGTTAGAAGATTTTACAAAATTTCTAAGTACTTTTTTTGCCAATTCCAGGTCAATTTCACGCTTATTTAGCGAAGACTGTGCCAACAATGATATGAGTGCTCCCTCAAGTTCACGCACATTACTATTGATATTATAAGCAATATATTTTACTACTTCAAGTGGCATTTCCAGTCCGTCCTTCTTCATTTTATTTTGAAGAATTTCAATCTTTGTTTCGTAATCAGGTAGTTGAAGATCTGCGCTTAGTCCCCAACGGAAACGGCTGAGCAATCTTTCCTGAACACCTTCTAAATCTTTTGGAGATTTATCACTGGTGAGAATGAGTTGTTTGCCACTCTGATGCAGGTGATTGAAAATAGAGAAAAATGCATCCTGTGATTTTTCTGCACGGTTAAAAAACTGGATGTCATCTATAATAAGTACATCTACCATCTGGTAGAAATGGATAAAATCATTGATGGCATTATTCCTTCCGTGATCTATAAACTGATTGATAAATTTTTCTGAGCTTACATAAAGTACCACTTTGTTTGGGTGAAGCTTTTTTACTTCATTTCCTACTGCTTGTGCTACGTGGGTTTTTCCCAAACCTACACTTCCATAAATAACCAAGGGATTAAAAGATGTGGTGCCTGGTTTTTCTGCAACAGTTTTTCCTGCCCTGCGGGCCACACGGTTACAATCGCCTTCTATAAAAGAGTCGAAGGTATAAGCCTGGTTCAGCTGCGAATCAATCTGCATCTTTTTCAGGCCGGGAATCACAAAAGGATTCTTTACCGGGTTGTTAGTTATTAAAGGAAAATCCATTTCGTTGTTGGAGTAAGCTTTGTAGCCATTCCCCGGCATATCAACGGTTTGTGGCTTGTGCTTATTGTTTCCGCTATCTACCATTATCCTGTATTCGAGCCTTGCTTCTTTTCCCAGCTCCCTTTTCAAGGTCTTTGCCAGTAGAGATACATAATGCTCTTCCAGGTACTCATAAAAAAATTGACTGGGTACCTGTATAGTAAGCACTTTATCTTTTAGCAACACAGGCTTTATAGGTTCAAACCATGTTTTATAATGTTGCCATTCTACAATGTCTTTGATAATTTCCAAGCAAGAAGACCAAACTTTATCAAACGAGTTATCCATTATCCCTACGGCAGTTTATTATAATGTTAGTACAAAAAGTAGTTTTGTTCAGCTAAAAAAAGCATCCTAAATTCAATAGAAAAAAAATCTTTAGCGGGACAGCGAATATCAAAATAAAATGTTGAAAAAAAAACTTTTTATTTTCATAAGAACGGTAAAATGCATCAATAAATTTTAAAAATAATACTTTTATTTTTTTTGAAATTTCACAATGCAATACAGCACTGCATTTAAGAGAATTCTCCAGAATACAGAAGCATGAATATTTTTTTAGAGAAACAAATTATTTTATTCACATTCCTGGTTTTCTACAATCTTTGCCCGGAGACCTACATTTCTTTTTAATCTTTCTATCGCCTAATTTGTATTGACAAAAAAGAGTACATTTGACCAATAAAAAATATAAACATGAGCTACGAAATTGTCGGCAAGCTAACTGCAAAATTTGACACGATTCAAAGGACAGAAACTTTTAAGGTAAGAGAATTTGCCATAGAAAAAACTGAAGATGCTAATGGCAAAACTTTTGTTTCCTACATAAAGTTCCAATGCACACAGGATAAAACTTCTATCCTGGACAGTGTAAACCTTGGAGATGAGATAAAAGTATATTTCAATATAAGGGGAAACAAGTATGAGAAAGATGGCAAGACTAGTTATTTCACCAACCTTGATGCCTGGAGAATAGAGCAGATCCTGGGTAAATCATCCGGACAGAATAACGATAATGAATATATAGAACCTTTGGATACTTTCTCAGCTACTCCTCCGGATGCTGTGGACGACCTGCCGTTCTAACTAACAAAATAATTAAATTAAAAGCCATTCTAAAAAAATGGCTTTTGTTTTTATAGTCCATTCATTTTCCAAAAACGACTTTTCTTGCAGCAAAACATTGTTATAAAACTCCTGCATAATCTAGCTAAAAATGAAACTGAAATAATCAGGAAGATTGGTGCTGGCTGTAAATGCAACCCACAAGATATAAATGGCTATATCATTAATAAAAGAAGTATTGATGCTCGTGGAAAATCTGTGATCATCTTACTTAGCCTTACTGTATTTATAAATGAAAAACAACCAAAAGAGCGATCAGCTCCTTTTACATTTAATAACGTAAGGGATGCAAAAAATACGACTATAATTATAGGTGCCGGCCCGGCAGGATTATTTGCTGCCTTGCAATTAATTGAACTCGGCATAAAACCCATCATACTGGAAAGAGGAAAGGATGTAAAATCCCGAAGAAGAGACCTTGCGACACTCAACAAAACAGGCGCAGTAAACCCTGAAAGCAATTATTGCTTTGGTGAAGGTGGTGCCGGCACCTATAGCGATGGTAAATTATATACCAGGAGTCAAAAAAGAGGAAGTATTCAAAAAGTGCTGGAACTGTTTTGTTTTTTTGGTGCTCCTGAAAACATCCTTTACGACGCCCATCCGCACATTGGCACCAATAAGCTTCCCCAGATCATTGTGTCCATGCGGGAAAAGATCATTGAATGCGGAGGAGAGGTACACTTCGATACAAAAATTACAGATATTAAACTATCGGGTGAAAAGATGACAGAAATTTCCACTGCAACCGGTGAAAGTTTTATCGCAGATGCTTACCTGCTGGCTACCGGCCACTCAGCAAGAGATATTTTCGAATTGTTTGTACATAAGAACCTGCTTATAGAGCAAAAACCATTTGCACTCGGCGTTAGGGTAGAGCATCCCCAACACCTCATCAACCAGATACAATATGGCGAACCATATGAAGAAGAACTAACGGAAGACGCATACCTTCCACCTGCCAGTTACTCTTTGGTACAACAAGTAGATGGTCGTGGCGTATTTTCCTTTTGCATGTGCCCCGGCGGTATTATTGCCGCGGCCGCAACAGCTCCCGGCGAGATCGTGGTAAATGGCTGGAGTCCATCTAAAAGAAATAACCCATATGCAAATAGTGGTATGGTGGTTCAGGTAAATAAAGAAGATATACTTTCCGAATTCCCTTTCCTGGATCCAGATGACCCGCTGTTATTTTTAAAGTTTCAACAGATAGTGGAACAAAAAGCTTTTGAAGCAGGGGGTGGTGCCTCGGTAGCTCCGGCTCAGCGGTTGATAGATTTTGTAAACCAAAAAGTCTCGGCTACCCTACCAAAAAATTCATATACCCCTGGCGTCCATTCAACAAATCTGCACCTGGTATTGCCTTCATTTGTATATAAATCACTTGCCGGTGGTTTTAAAGCTTTTGGAAAAAAATTAAAAGGCTATTACACGAATGAAGCAATTGTATTGGCAACAGAAAGCCGTACCAGCAGCCCGGTAAGAATTCCCAGGGATGAAGAAGGTTTATTTCATCCGCAGGCAAAGAATTTATTTCCCTGCGGAGAAGGGGCTGGTTATGCCGGGGGAATAGTAAGTGCTGCTATGGATGGTCAGAGAGTAGCTTTGGCAATTGCTTCAAACCTTACCGGCCAGACCTATAACCCGCCATTGGTAAAAAACAAATAATAATCTGTAACAATTGTTTTAAAATTGTATCCTACGCATTGTTCTTAAAGAAAATTATATGAACCTACTTGAAATAAGTCATTTACACAAACAGTTTGCTACGCAGAAAGCTGTAAACGATATGAATTTCTCTATAGAAAAGGGAAGCATATTTGGACTATTGGGGCCAAATGGAGCAGGTAAAACTACACTGCTACGTATGATCACTGGCATCTTCTATCCTGATAGTGGCGAGATCATGTTTGAAGGAAGACATTTCGATGCCTTAAAAGATACGGCCAATATTGGTTATATGCCTGAAGAGCGTGGCTTGTACAAAAAAATGAAAATTGGCGAGCAGGCGGTTTATCTCTGCAGGCTGAAGGGAATGAAAAAAGAGGAAGCTACACGTAGGGTGAAAGAGTGGTTTGTAAAATTGGAGATGCAGAGCTGGTGGGATAAAAAAGTAGAAGACCTCAGTAAAGGGATGAGTCAGAAATTGCAATTTGTTACTACTGTTGCTCATGGTCCTTCGCTGATTATTTTAGATGAACCATTCAGCGGGCTTGATCCTGTAAATGCTAACCTGATAAAAGACGAAATTTTCAACCTTGCCAAAAACGGAAGTACCATCATCTTCAGTACACATAGAATGGAACAGGTGGAAGAGATCTGTGACCATATCGTCCTTATGAATAAAGGAGAAAAAATTCTGGATGGTACTGTAGGAGAAATAAAAAATAATTTTAAAGAGAATCTTTTCAGACTTGGCGCATCCGTTCTTCCAGAACAACTGACCACTTATATATTTGAAGTAATACAGCATAGCCCTGATGAGCTGATTTTAAAGATCAATGAAGACTCAACTCCTAATGAAGTATTGCAATATTTCATTAATAAAAATGTTAGAATTAATTCATTCCAGGAAATAATGCCATCGCTGAATGAGATCTTCATTAAGCTTGTTCATGGTACATCTGCAGCGAGACAATTTTTAAATAAATAACCGAAATAACTTTATACTATGAGTAAGATAGGATTGATCATTGGCAGAGAATACTTCACAAGAGTAAAGAAAAAGTCTTTCCTGGTGATGACTATACTGGTGCCATTGTTAATGGTAGGATTTTATGCCGGCATTCTTGCTATTGCAATGAAAGGAGGAACCGACAAACAGACTATTGCAGTAATTGATGATGCAGGTTTATTTAAGGATAGCTCAGCATTTGAAAAAAGTGAAAGATTTAGTTTCACACTTGTTCAGAATGAAACAGAAGAAAGCTTTGTTCCCAAATATAAAGATCAGGGCTACAATTCATTTTTATACATCCCAAAGTTTAGCCTGGATAGTCCAAAAGGTTTTATACTTCATAGTCCATCTTCTGCGAGCCTAACTACCACTTCCCGGCTGGAAAATGTGATCAATGCATCAGTAGAAAACCAAAGAATGATTGCCAAAGGAATAGATCCTGAAACCTATAAAGAGATCTCAGCGGATGTTTCCGTTCAAAATACCCTTGATACAAAAGAAGGTTCTAAAAAAAGTGTGGCTGGTGTAGCCTACGGGATGTCATTCGCCTGCGGTATGCTCATTTACCTAATGATGATTATATATGGCACACAGGTAATGCGGGGAGTAACAGAAGAAAAAACCAACAGGATAGCAGAAGTGGTAGTCAGTTCTGTAAAACCATTTGATTTAATGATGGGAAAAATCATCGGAATTGGCGCAGTTGGCTTAACTCAATTCTTGATCTGGGCATTGCTGATAGGCATTGGTCAGGCGTTTCTTCCATCTGTAATGTCCCAAAACATGGAGGGAGTTTCTGCAACAATGGCAAGCGGTTTAGATGCTTTACCATTAGGTAAAATACTGGTGAGTTTTATATTCTATTTCCTGGCTGGATACCTCATGTATGCATCTTTATTTGCAGCAGTAGGTAGTGTAGTTAGTGAAGACCAACAGGAGGCTCAACAGCTTATGTTCCCAATATTGATGCCTATCATTATTGGCTTTGTGATTATGGTACAAGCAGTAAACGAACCTAATAGCACGATGGCAGTTGTAGGAAGTATTTTTCCATTAACTTCTCCTGTAGTAATGATGGGCAGGATTACTTATGATATTCCACTATGGCAGATGCTACTATCAATGACCTTGCTCTTGGTTACATTCTTTTTCTTTACCTGGGTCACTGCAAAAATTTACAGAACAGGAATATTAATGTATGGTAAGAAACCTACATGGAAAGAAATGTTGAAATGGGGGTTTAGAAAAAGTTAGTAGCAGTTAAAAAGAGTGTAATTAAATCGTAGTGCTGGTATTATCAGTTTGAGTCTCTATTTGAACTATTGTAGTTTCTTCAATGACAATTTCTTCTTTACCAAAAATTGCATTGTTAACCTGGAGTTTGGAATACTTGTACAGGATATCAGCAAGGAAAATAAGAATTCCTAATAAACAACCAAGTATAAAGCCACCCATTGCATATAGTTTTGTAGAGGGTGCTATAGAACCATATGGAGGTTCTGGTTCATCAAGTACTGCAAGAATTGGTGTAGCCCTTTGTAGCCGCCACAATGCTTCTTCCCTGTTATTGGAAGCTCCATTGTAAATGCCTACAATTAAGGTCTTATCATTTATCAGGTTCTCCTTTGGGATAGTGTATTCAATTTTATCAGGCGAAGTAAACATTGTGGTATTATTTAGCCGAACAGCCTTTCTATCATACGAATTCATTTCCCTTTTCAGTGAATCTATTTTTGTATCAGTAAAATCAAAGTCACTTTTGGCTTTTTTAATTTTTAATTCGGTATAAAAGTTTGTCACTTTTTCAACCATTGTTCTTGTAACAGGGGTTAATAATTCAGAAGAAGTACTGCTAAAGCTGATAATAAATAAACCACTTTTGTTTGTTTTAGCCGTAAGATATTTTGACAATAAGTCAACACCTAAACCTTTAAGATCTACTTCATTAGTAGGCATAGCTAACTTCGTCTCAAAAAAAGAAATGTATTTGTTTTCGTTTTCTATCAATAAAGACGCAATTGTTCGATTATTAAATGCCGGTATTTTTTCCAGTATGACCGCCTCTCTTGTACTCCTGCTATTTGCAAGGTCTTCGAGACCTATAGATGCTTCCTGGCTTAACCCTGATGACATATCAGAACCCCCACCACCTGTTAATGCACTTATTAAGTTGCCCCCTTTTGAGTTATCATTCGCTGTTAAGGGATATAAACTGGCAATTGTAGAATAAACTACAGGTTTACTTTTTGCATAGAAATAAAGCATTGCAGCACAAACAATTCCCATAAGCAGAATAATGTATTTTACCCTGCCCAGCCTTATGACGATCTTTTTTGTAAGTTGTACTACTGTCACAATAATCTATTGAGTATACTTAAATATTATAGTGGTGAGAATGATTGGTATTGCTGAAACAACAACATTTTTAATCAGATCTCCGATATCCTGATTAGGTGGTTTGAATGGCACCTGAACTATTGATCCTTCTTCAACCTTCGGATAAAAATGAAGAAAACCAAAATTGCGGGTCCTTCTACTCTTTCCATTTGCGTACTTCACGTATACCCTGCTTTTCCATGGTCTTATCCCATATCCACCAGCCCTGTCTATATAATAACCTAAATTCGTATGCTCCTTATCAAAAGTTATTTTCAAAGGGGACTGTACACTTCCTTGCACACTTACAAATGGATCTATTTCAGGCACAACAAGTAGATCATCTTCCTGCAATACAATATCATACTTTGAATTTTTATATTTCATTGCCTTGTACAAATCGATACTAACAGGTTCTTCAAGAGGTGGTTCTTCTATCACAGGTGTAGGGGGTAAAGTTGTGTCCACTTTTAATGATCCAGAAATAGTTAATACCGATTGAATAACATCTTTTTCACGAAACAAATCAGTTTTACTCCGATATAATACTGCCCCAGCTAAATAAGCATTTTCTTTAAAGCCACCTGCACGTGCGATAAAAGAAGACAAACGTTCATTCTTACTAAGTCTTGAATATTTACCAGGGTATTTCACCAACCCCGCTATTGTTATGTTTTGTTGTAATTCAAAAGTGGGATTTTTACGTACAAAAACCTGGTCAAATGGTTTTAGAACAATACGAGCAGCAGCTGTATCAAGGCTTAAGTCAGAGTTTATAGCATAACTTTTTACTTCCGTTTTAGTAGGTTTTAATCCTGCTTTTGCAGAATCAACATTAACTACACTGGAAATTTCTAATCTTCCATATTCAGCAGTAGGTTTAATACCTCCCGAAAGAAAAATCAAATCCTGAAGCGTCATACCCCCATATTTATTGACTTTACCTGGTTTTCTTACTTCACCAAATATTTCTACAAATCGGGCATCTGCAAA
>JBBQYS010000023.1:0-31580 GCA_038208485.1 Chitinophagales bacterium | reverse complement strand
TTTTTTATACACGAGGTTTTTACTTTTATAAATACCCCGTATTTTTTTTGTCGGAATTTGACCCGTTATAAAAATATCTGTTTTATACAAATCATAGGCTGTTATTAATTTTTGCAGGGAGTCATCTTTGCTGCCGTCATTAATGATGATCAGCTCCAGGCTATTGTAATGAATAGACAACATGGACCTCACATTTTCAATAATATTAGCAGCTTCATTATAGGCAGGGGCAATAACACTTATGCCGGGCAGATGATCTGAAGCTGCCAACATACGAAAGTCTGCAAAGCTATTCTTACCCAGGTATTTTTTTATTTCGCCTATGGAGTAAATTCCAATAAACATATAAAAGCCTAATAGCAGCAGGCTATACAACAATATTCCGTATGTGAAAAGCTGCAGTAACCAATTCATGCTGCCAATTCGTTTGTAACCTGTTGAAAAATGCTGTTCCATGGAGAGATGCCGGCATAAGAATGCGTTTGCAGGAAGGCGTTGCCGGAAGGGTGAATGAAGGTTAAGGCCTTTGCAGCTGCGACTTTTATATCATCATCGGTATCATTGAGCTGGATCAATAAAAAAGGTAGCTGGTTCAAATCTCCAATGTGTTTTAATGCATTTATAACAGCCAGGCGAAATGGTTTATTACCGGCTGCATATTCTTTTATAATCCGGTGAACTGTATCTTCTACCGGCATTTTTTGCAGGTATTCCAATGCATGCAATTTTATCTTTTCAGTGCTGTGAGAAAGGCTTTGTAGTACGGCATCATACACTTCATAATTATTATAAAAGCAGGCAAGCTTTAGTGAAAAGACCACCACTGATTCTATATCAGACTTTAGCCACCGGGCCAACATGGCTGTGTTATCGGTTTTCGCACTGCTTAATTTATTAAGTAATTGTATTTGCTGCCATTCACTTATAGGATGCACAGTTACATTAAGAAACCGCAATCCTAAAAAACCATAATAGCTTACCAGTCCGCATTGTGCTTCATTTCGTACCGTTTCATTTTTATGCGTGGTGAGGCGGAATATATTTTTTACATATTTTGCCTGTTCCATTTCAGATAATTCCTGAATGCCTTTTGCCTTTTTCTGCCAGCTCCACCTGGATAATTTATCAAAAGAATCTTTATCAAAATTCAGTCGCTCATAAAGTGCTTTAAGTCCTAAGCCAGATGACCCTGAAAGTGCTTTCCGGGTTTTAATGATCTCATCTATACAACACTGCCGGTAATGAGCATTGTTCAATAATTTTTCTGTTGTGTTATCTAAAATAGTAATCGCATTTTCATCCTCTGAAAAGATGGCTTCATTGATCAGGTCTGCAATACTTTCCTCCCAGCGCTTCTTGTTGTTTTCTCTTCTCCTGGCATAAACTGAATAAGCGGCTATGAAAACAAATAAAACCAGAAGCAGGGAAATAAAAATGAAGATAAGGTTGATGAAAATATGCTTTGCATCAATCAGTAATAGCGGGTATATAAAATGAGTTAGAATGTTCATGTGTTTTCTATGCTGTCCTTACCGGGGTTAGGAGTAAATCTTTTCACTCTCATGGATAATTCGTTTGGACTAAATGGCTTTACTATGTAATCATCTGCTCCTAACTGAAATGCTTCCAGCACTATATTTTCCTGGCCCATGGCTGATAAAACAATGACTGGTATTTTAATCGCTTTCTTTTTTACTGCACTTATTATTTCAAGACCGGAGGCAAACGGCATCATTACATCAGTAATCACCAGGTCGAAATCAGCCTCTTCAATTTTTTGTAACGCCTCTCTGCCATCAGGCACAGTACATACAGTATGACCATCTTTCTTCAGACGAAACTCAATTGTTTTCCGCATCATTATTTCATCTTCGGCCACCAGTATTGTCATGATAAATAATGGTTTTTTTTAAATGGCCAGTTTAGAATTTTCACGGGCTGATTGTAAACGTAACCGTAAAGCCGTTTCTATTTTTTCATAAGCACTAAATGCCAATTCCACCTGCAGAGAAAGCCCTTTGTCATCCCCCGTTTTTGCGGCTTCTTCTATTCCTGTTAATAAGTGTAACAGCACATTTGCTTTTACAAGCCCGACACTACTTTTAAGTTTATGCGCTATTGCATAAGCGCTGTCCGGTAGCTGAGCTGCTACTGCTGCTTTTAAAGCCTGTAGTTCGATTGGGGTATTCTCCAGGAAAAGTGTCAAAATTTCTTCCAGGTATTCTTCATCCTCCATCTCTTCCAGGATACTTAAATCAAATAATGCCTCACTTACCATTCCAGGCTCATTTGGAATAATAGTATCGTCAGTTTTTTCATCCAACAACATATTTATCCGCTTGTATAAGAAGGAAAAATTGAAAGGCTTGGCCAGGTAATCATTCATTCCCATTTCTATACATTTTGCTTTTTCTCCTTTTAAGGCAGAAGCGGTCATGGCTACGATAGGAATAGAAAGTTGCATTACTTTCCGTATATATTTTGTTGCCGCATAGCCATCCATCTCCGGCATCTGCAGATCCATTACTATCAGGTGATAATCGCTATTTTCTTTCAGCATGGCTATAGCTTCCAGGCCATTATTAGCAATGTTTACACTGCCGCCGGCCTTTTGTAATACCTGGCGTATTACTTTCTGGTTGATTACATTGTCTTCTGCTACTAGGAATTTTTTTCCTGTAAAAATTGTTTTGTAATTCTTTAAATCATCCCCGGCAAAGAACACAGGCGTGTTGCTTACACTATTATTATAAGGGATGGAAAATTCAAAAGTTGTTCCGCAATTAATCTGGCTTTTTACGGAGATTATTCCTTTTTGCAATTCTACTAATTGCTTGGTAATAGCCAGTCCAAGGCCGGTACCGCCGTACTTACGGGAGGTTTCAATACTGGCTTGCGTAAAACTTTCAAATATATCATTGAGCTTGTCGGGTTCTATTCCAATGCCGGTATCAGTAATAGCAAAGTTTAACACAGTTGTATCTGACGTGGTGTCTGCTACAGAAATATCTATTGCAATACCCCCGCTCCGGGTAAATTTGATTGCATTGCCTACAAGGTTTACCAGGATCTGGTTTAGCCGGTAAGGATCTCCGTTTAACATGGCGGGTACATTATTCGCTGCATTCAGTTGCAGTGTTAGTGCTTTGGTTGTAATTGGATGACTGAAAATAACCCGTAAATTATCCAATACTTCAAAAAGATTAAAGTCAATTTTTTCAATGGTTAACTTACCGGCAGTTATTTTGGAGAAGTCGAGGATATCGTTAATAATTACAACGAGGTTATCCGATGATTTCTTGATTGTTTTTGCAAAATCTTTTTGTTCGTCATTGAGGTCAGTTTCTAATAAAAGACTTGTCATACCTTGTATCCCATTCATGGGGGTTCTTATTTCATGGCTCATATTTGCAAGGAATTGTTCCTGCATTTTTTTGGCGTCTTCTGCAACTTGCCTGGCCTGGATAAGTTGTTCCCGGTATTTGGCCCTTTCGGTTATATCTGTTGCGATGCCGCTTATTCCGTATATTTTTCCGTTTGCATCCAGTAAAGGAAATTTTACAATCAGCATATAAAATTGCCCAGAATTATTTTCAATAATTTCTTCCACCTCTACCGGCTTTCCGGTTGTGAGCACCCGGCTATCCGTATCTTTAAAACGCTGAGCCTGCTCCATACTGGTAAACTCAAAATCTGTTTTGCCTAGTATCGCCTGGTCATTAATATTATAAAACGTTTTAAACTTTTGGTTGGTTAGCACATATTTTCCTTCCAGGTCTTTTATGTAGATCATGGATGAAGCGTTATCCAGGATAGACTGCAGGCGTCCCTGGTTCTCTAACAATTGAATTTCGTACTTCTTTACTGTCTCCTGCATTTCCCTGGCTTCGGAAACATCTTTCGCAAGACATTGGAAGCCTGAAGGAATATCATTATCGAAAAGTAAAACCGTGGTTTGTTCTATCCATTTTAATGCCCCGCTTTTTGTAGTGAAGCGAAATTCTATGGTAGATTCTTTCCTGGCATCGAGTACCTGCCGTCTATGTGTTTCCTTTAGTTCGGAAATATAATCCGGCTGAATAAATTGCGAATAATGCATCCCGATAAATTCGGATGGGGTATAACCCGTTATTTCGTAGGTTTTATTACTTGCAAAAGTTATCGTACCATTTAATGAAAAAGTATACATCATCACACCGGCATTATCTACCAGGTTGCGGTATTTTGTTTCACTATCTTCAAGGTCATTTTTAAGTTGTATAAGTTTAGCGAACCCCTGGTGTCTTTCCTCATCTGCCTTGTTAAGTTGCTGTGCAATCACCCAAATAAGAAAAAATGTAATAGCCAGGATGCATATTACTATTACCGGGGTTCCGAATTCCGATTGCGAGAGATCGGCTTTCCCTTGGGAATACCTTAGGACAGCCACAATTAATGGCAACACAACTGAAATAGAAAGTAGTTTTCTGAAGATGGCACCACCAATATTTTTGTGCATGATTACTCTTACAAAACCTTCCTGGTATTGTGACAAGCCTATGGCTATGGTTAATAAAAGAAAGCTACAAGCTGTGTGTATTGGCATCGGAATCTGTATGGCAATCTTATCCAATGTGCCAGGGGCATATACATAGCTTATAATCGTAAAGAAGCTGATTAAAAAGGCTATAGAAGCAAATATTTGCGATGGTACAAAGAGCGTTTTTCTTTTATCAATAAAAAATAAACTGAGACCAACCAGCAAAAAACTTAAGGCACTGTTTAAGACCATACGGCTGCCCCCCAGCTTATTTACAAAAAGTATCTTGTCAATCCCAACATCAAATCCATGTATAAAACCAGCAAGCCTGGTTAATGAGATAACTATAATGCACAAAGCCAATAACTTACCGGCACGATGTTTTAAAAATGCAGCCCTTGAATTGAGCAGGAATAATGAAATGCCCGCAAGTAAAAACAACAAGGCAGTCAGGGGATTCATTGGAGAGAATGATGGCAAAATACTTTTGAACAGGACTATATCAAACATCCAACCTGAAAGCACGAGGCAGGAAATGAAGATGACCAGGATATTTAATACGCCCAACGTCTTACGCACCTGTATGAAATCATCTTTTCCCATGTAAAAATTTAATCGAATTATTTAAAAAGAAATCAGTTAGCAAAAGCTTATAGTAAATACACTACCCCTGGTAGTAATACAACTCCAAATGACTGGTAATATTGTGCATCTCCCCTTTCTATTTCCGGCTGATACAACTGAGACTGAGTAAAACAGTTGAGCAATATGTACAACTAGTATTCTTTAGAGGTTTGGCTACCAAAAAATAGTAAATATCAAAGTGGCTATTGCGTTAAAACCCCACCTGAAAACCAGCGCCTATATTATATTGGTTCATATATGTATCGTTTTGCATTTGCTGATTGCTGATGCCCGCATTAAGAAAAAGTATGTAGTCCTTTTGTATGGTGCGCCGAAAACTTAGTTCTGCTTTTTTGGACGTCAATAGCGTATTAAATAACGTATTGTCTACCCTGTTGTCGGGAGATAATCCACTTCCCAATAAAAGCATGATAAAATCTTTATCATTCAGGTAGTACCGGGATTTTAAAAACCAGGAGGCAGCTATATTGCTGTTTTGAGGAGATAAAAATCCGCTGGCATTGAACCAATATTTTTTATAATATTTTCCAATAGATGCCGTGTAAATGTAAATGGGTTCGTCAAAATATAAATACCTCGCCCCTGCTTCCACTTCAAATGCAGCTGGCAAAGAATAATACAAAGACATTCCGCTTCTAAAGCCAGGAAAAAGCATATTACCAGGAGAAAAACCAACATTCAGGTACGCATAAACTTTTGGACTCAACACAGGATAGGCCTCGGCTTCAGCCTGCACGGCAGATGTGCCAAACCTGTGGGCATAATTCAACCTGGCAATTAACGAACTCTTTTTTACCTGCCTAATGTATTCTGTACTCACCAGGTGCCATGGTTTGCCTAAGTCTTTACCAAAAAAGGTTAGGTCATATTTTATTCCTATGCTGTTTAAGCTAGTATCTTTTTTTAAACTCAATAAAGAATCCTGGGCTTTCCCCGGCATACAAATGAATAAAAAAATTAATAATAAAAAAGAAACCAACCCGTTGTTTTTCAAAGGAATAAATTATTGAGTTATCTTTTCATCTAACGTGATAATGAAGATTTTATTAGAGTTGGTATGATTTGTTTTCTACCAAATCCATTAAAGAGAGAAATATTCCTCCGGGTCTTTATCCAGGAATGCTACTTTAAAGAAATGTACTTTTAGCCAGGGTTCAAATTTTCCTGAACCAGCTTTGTCCATCCGGGTTGTGGAGACACTAACAGGGATAGCTCAGACAGTTTAGCAACTGTGAACCTTTTTAGTCATCAAGCCTTATTTTGAATCAGTGTATGGCTTAAGTCCAGGTAGGCAAGAATAATAATTCTCAGTTTGCATAAGCCGCTGTCATTTAATAACCGACCCGATTAATTGTTCAGTTTGGACTAGTTGAAGTAAAACTTTTTAAAGAAATGGATTGTTGTATTTTTAATTATTCAAAAAAAACTTTTAGAACAAATGACGAGTGTCTTACAAAGAAACAATGTAACAGTTACGGGCGAGGGAAACAAAGTATTGTTGTTTGCACATGGGTTTGGATGCGATCAAAATGCCTGGAACCACATTAAAAATTCTTTCACCAAAAATTACAAGCTTGTTTTGTTTGATTTTGTCGGAGCAGGAAAATCTGATTTAGCAGCTTATGATCCCAAGAAATATGCGTCATTGGATGGTTATGTAAGTGATCTGCTTGAAATATGTGATGCATTAGCATTAAATAATGCCATATTTATAGGTCACTCGGTTAGCTGCATGATAGGTGCGCTCGCTTCAATTCAAAGACCGGATATTTTCGAAAAACTTGTTTTCATCGGTCCCTCTCCATGTTACATTAGTAAAGGAGATTATGATGGCGGGTTCGACCAGGATACAATTGACACGTTACTGGAAGTAATGGAAGAAGATTATATCAGCTGGGCCAGGTCTTTAGCACCCAAAATCATGAATGCTGAAAACGGACAAGAACTTACCGGTGAGTTGTCGGATAGCTTTTGCTCGATAGATCCGGATATTGCAAAGCAATTTGCCAGGGTAACTTTTTTATCGGATAACAGAAAAGACCTTCCTTTAATTCCGGTGGAAAGCCTGACCATACAATGTTCTGACGACATGATAGCACCATTGTCTGTGGGGCAATATATACATGCAAATACCCCTAAGAATACTTTGAACGTATTAGAAGCACGTGGCCATTGTCCGCATATGAGCCAGCCAACTGAAACGGTAAATGCGATCAATGCTTTTTTGGACTAAAGTTTGTCATATCACCTAAACAGGGATATTATGTATCTTCAAAAATATGTTTAATCAAAACTATTATGCAACAGGAAAAACTGCAAAAGAATAACCAAATAAATCGCAAGCTTACCCCTGAGCTCTATGACGTTTATGCGCCACCGGTGTATAATAAAATATTAAGCATTGTTCATAAAGGTCCAATAGCAGGAAAAATACTCGAGAAAGTTTTTGTGTCAGCTTATTCAAAAAATAGCAGTTTTCCTTTGCGAAGTCCTTTAATGTCTTTGATAGATCTGGCGGATGAAAAAAGCAACAAAACGTTGAAAGCCATTACCATTCTTAATGAATGTTGTTCCGGAGCAACTATTAGCCTGGCGGAGGAAAAGTAATGGTGTGGTTTATTTTCTAATGTCTAAAAAAAAATCCTCCCCGTTTCCGGAAAGGATTTATTAAATATTTGATTCAATATTTTATTTACTTGTATAGTATCTCGTAATATTCTTTGGCCATCCTATTGCTGTCGAACTGCCACCTGACGTCTCTCATGCCATTCTTCACGATGGTTCTCCAGGTATCATTGTCTTCATAGTACATAGGCAATATCTGGTTCTCCAGTATTTCATACAACTGCTCCAGGTCATATTGGTCCTGCTCATGTACACTGATTTTGCTATAATCTATCGAGGGAACTACAAAGCCATTGTTCCCATGATTTACAAATTCGCAGATCCACCCGTCATTGGTACTAAAGTTTACAGCACCATTCATGGCTGCGGTCATACCACTTGTTCCGCTGGCTTCCCTTGGTACACGTGGATTATTTAGCCACACATCAGAAGCCTGCTTCAGCCTGCGGCTGAGGTCAAGTTCATACCCTGTGCACACTGCAATGTTATCGTAATCCTTACTAAGCGTTATCAGCTCATTAAATTCTGTAATAGCCGGATAATCCAATGGGTAAGGCTTCCCTGCCCAAATGATTTGCACAGGATGCTTTGTATTCCTCATCAAGGCATCAAAACGCTCCCTGTTCTCGGTAAGCAGGCTGGCTCTTTTATATCCTGCAAATCGGCGTGCCCATACAATAGTAAGTACGTCAGGATTAAATAATTTTCCTGTCTGATCTGCTACCAGGTCGAACGCTCTTTTCTTTAAAAATCTTTTACGATCTATAAAGCCTGCTTCATTTCTTTCATCAGCAAAACGATACAATTGTTTGTCAGCCCAATACTGCCAGTTCTGTGCATTGGTAATGGCTTTGATCTCACAAATACCTTCATGTTTATCCCACATCTGACGGCTCACTTCGCCGTGCAGCTGGCTTACACCATTGGCCAGGTGCGCCATGCGCAATGCAGCAAGTGAATGGTTGAATTCGTTGCCGGTACTTCCCGAAAGCTGTCTGACAGTTTCTTCTTTTATACCACAGAAATAACCCATTTTCTCGCAAAGGTAAAAATCATGTTTTTCGTTTCCTGCCTCTTCCGGTGTGTGCGTAGTGAAAACAAGTTTTTCTTTTACCTGCGCTGCATTCCCGAATTTTTTATAGAGATAAAAAGCTGCACTAAGTCCATGTGCTTCGTTCAAATGATATAATTCAGGATCGAAGTTGAGCATATCTATCAGCTTGGCACCGCCCACACCCAGCAGGATGAACTGGGCTACCTTGGTAGCCACATTTGCATCATATAATTTGTGTGTGATGGTTTGAGAAACATGGTCATTTTCCGGAAGATCGGTACTCAATAAAAATAGTGGAGCACTTTTAAATGTTTCAGGATTCAGGTAATAAGCTTTTACCCAAACCGGGTGCCCGTGTATTTCTATCTGGAACCTGATCCTGGTATCTTCCAGGTAATTATAAATTTTTTCCTGCCATTGTACATCCAGGGTTTGATCAGATTTTCTACCCTGGTCGTAGTATCCATATTTCCAAAGGATACCTACCCCAATCAGGTTTTGGCGTAGTTCGTATGCACTGCGCAAATGCGAACCGCTCAAAAAACCAAGACCGCCGCTGTAAATTTTTAAAGGTTGTTTTATCGCAAACTCCATAGAAAAATAAGCTACTTTTTTTCTATAAGCCGGATCTACTTCATAAGGTACCTCGTACTTGGTAAAATTCATTTTTATACAAATTGTTGAGGGTGCAATATTAAGCCATTTTTCACGAGAAACAGGCCTAATGTGTAAATGTGTAAAAATTACACGAAGCAGAACTGTCTTTCGGAGAAAACAGCTAAAGTTTTCTACACTGTATTTATATATCTGTAAAGTGAATTAGTGTAAAACGGATGCAAGCCGGCTCAACAAAGTTTTATGCCATTTCATTTGTTCATCCTTCAGCTGACCGTTTTGTGTCTGTCCGTCGTACTCATCCTGCATTTTATCCAGCAGGTCGGTACACTCTTTATATATCTTAGGGAGAATGGTATTTACGTTTTGGAAACTCAGGCTTTGTTGTTTTAATTTTTCGGCAAACATGGTAGCTACGAGGTAACTAATATCAAAATGGTGTTGCTCATGGCTGAGGATATAATCATTTTTTTTATCAGGCTTTACCCAGGATTTTGGTTTGCTGAAATAACAGTAGATGCTAATGTTTATTTCTTCCTTACCATTCCCACTCCTGGAAGAGGCTTTATACCCAAAGCCTGACATAGTAATGGCTGCTACCCTCCCGGTAAGTGTTGGTGCGCCCTGGAAGTCGTCCCATACCAATGGTTTTGCTGGATTATAATAAATGGTTTGATTGGCTGGCATGGTTGTTTCCTGGGTCCAATAAACATTGGTTACAGTTTGCCCCTGCACCTTTGTTGCAAATAAGAAAATGAAAATGAAAATGTACCTGGTCATATGTATATATGTAAAACAACAGCTTTAAGTCTTAAAAAAAGACTAACAAATGGTTTATTACAACAGCATTAACAGCCTATGGTTTATTGTGCACCCATTCTAATGCAAGCCTGGCAATGGCATCTGTATCCTGCTGTCTCATACAATTGAAATGCCCGAGCGGACATTTTTTTTGTCCATATTTACTGCAAGGCTGACACCAAAGTTGTTGAGAAAAATTTCGAAATTTTTTCTGCAACTGATCTTCATTTAACCCGCTGCCATAGAAAGGTTCTACCTGTAGTTTTGGACTTGTGGTTCCCCATATAGCAAAACTGGGTTTCTGAAATGCACAGGCAATGTACAGTAGTCCGGTATCATGAGAGATCACCAGTTTACTTTTTCTCACCAGGTCTGCAGATTCATTGAGCCGGAATTTGCCGCAGGCATTATAAATCTTTCCATCATTTGCTGCAGCAATTAAATCTCCGTTTGCTGCATCTTCTTTTCCGCCCAATAAAATGATGGGGTGAGGAATGCTGTTGCAAAGGTCTATCAGCTTTTCTACCGGTAATTTTTTGGTGTGATAGGAAGCACCGATCGCTATAGCAATATACCCGGCATGATGAGAAACGGGAATGTCAGCAAGTTTGGTTTCATCTGAATGATCAATAAAATAATCCAGGCCTTTGCCGTCATTTTTTATCCCGAGCGGAGCAACTGTATCCAGGCTACGCAGGGTGATATGCCGGTCGGGCATCATATTTATTTTTAGCTTGGTCAGCAGAATCTTTTGCCAGGAAAGTTTTTTTATGGTGTAGTTTTTCAGCTTTAGTGCAGATTTTATTTTAGCACTGCGAAAGTTTTTGTGCAGGTCTATCACATAATCAAACTGCTCTTTTTTCAACCCGGCAATCAATCCCATAAGATCTTCTTCGTAATAATGGAATTTATCAATATAAGGATTGTGTTCAGTAACTGCTTTGAAGGAAAGTTTTGTCACCAAGTGTACTTCTACATTTTCCACCTGGTTCTTGATACAGCGAAAAACAGGACTGGCCAGTACAATATCGCCAATAGAAGAAAACCGTATGATCAGAATTTTCGGCAATAGATTTTTTTAAAAATAAAAAGAAAGGGATGCTATATAATTTCTCCGGGGCCGGGTTTATCTTTTTTATTTTTTCCGGTAAATAAAATCTTAATTAATACCGGTGCAGTAGTTACAAAGACGATAACGATTACAATAACTTCTAAATGTTTTTTCAGGTCAAAGTTGAACTGCCTTTCAAACAACTGTTGCAGGTAATGACCGGCAAAGATCATGGTATATACCCAGGCAATGCAACCAACGATATTGTAAAATGAAAATTTCTTTTTGTCCATCTGCACTATACCAGCTATGATAGGAGCAAAAGTGCGCACCAACGGAATAAACCTGGCCATAACAATGGCGCCACCACCATGTTTTTCGTAAAAATCCCGGGCCTGTATCAGGTATCTTTTTTTAAATAAAAGTGTATCCTTCCTGTCGTACAGAAAAGGGCCACTTTTTCGGCCAAACCAATAACCGACATAGTTTCCGAGGATACCGGCTACTGCTATAAATGCACCGAGTATAAGCAGGTTGACAAAATCGCTACCCGTATCTACTCCAATACCACCTACCAAAAGGCTGGTACTAAAGATGCCGGTGACGAACAAAAGTGAATCTCCGGGGAGAAAGAAACCGGCGAATAATCCCGTTTCGGCAAACACAACAAATAATATAAACCAAAGGCCACCATTTTCTATATACCACTGTGGTTGCAACAGGCTGGTCCAATTAAAGTCCAGGAAAAATAAATGCTCCATACGCTACTGCCGACTGGCCTAAAGAATGCTGGATGAATAAATGAATTACAATTTTGCAATATAAGCCATATTCAGCTTGTGCAGGGTGGAATCAAATAAAAATTTATAGCTTTAAGTATTATCATATTAAAATGCTTAATTTCCCACAACTTTTTTTTCAAAAACCATTAAACGAATTATGAGTAATTTATTTACAAGAAAACCTTTAGCCCTGCTATTGGAAGAATCAGCAGGTGGTGAGAACCAACTAAAAAGAACGCTAAGTGCAGGAGCATTAGTAGCATTAGGAATCGGAGCCATCATTGGGGCCGGTCTTTTTGTGCAGACAGCAAGAGCAGCTGCCAACAGTGCCGGACCTTCAGTTACTATCGCTTTTATTATAGCAGCTTTGGGCTGTGCTTTTGCGGGATTATGTTATGCTGAGTTGTCTTCATCTATTCCTATTTCTGGTAGTGCTTATTCTTATACATATGCTACTATGGGAGAAATGATGGCCTGGGTTATTGGTTGGGACCTGGTACTGGAGTATGCTGTAGGTGCTGCTACCGTGGGTATTGCCTGGAGTGAATATTTAAATAATTTACTGGTGGAAGTGCTGCATTGGAAAGCAATTGCTTATGAATGGTGCCACTCCCCTTTTCAACATACACTCCCTGATGCCAATGGCATAGTCCGTACAGGTATAGTAAATTTACCTGCATTATTTATTGTAGTAGTGTTGAGTTTACTTTTGATCAGGGGAACATCCGAGTCAGCATTTGTAAATGGCATTATTGTAATTACCAAAGTGGCCATTGTGATTTTGATTATTGTCCTTGGCTGGCAGTTTATTAATCCTGCCAATCATGCTGAATACATTCCTGAACCTACTTTATATACTGACCATGCAGGTGTGACACATCGTTATGGTGGTATGATGGGCATACTGGGAGCGGCTGGTACGGTATTTTTTGCCTTTATCGGTTTTGATGCGGTAAGTACAGCAGCCCAGGAAACAAAAAATCCTAAAACAGCCATGCCTATTGGTATACTTGGCTCACTTGCTATTTGTACTGTACTCTATATTTTATTTGCACACGTACTTACTGGTTTAGCTGATGTAAGTTTTTACCGTGATCCTACAAGAGGTGGTGAAGCAAGTGTAGTATCTGCCATCAACGAATTTATGCCAGGTTATAACTGGTTGGGCAGTATGGTAACTATAGCAATCCTTGCAGGTTTTTCTTCTGTGATATTAGTGATGCTTTTAGGACAAAGTCGTGTGTTTTATACCATGGCGCATGATGGCCTGTTACCAAAAGTTTTCAGTGATGTACACCCTAAATTCAAAACACCTTACAAAGCAAACCTATTGATCATGGTACTTGTAGGTTTATTTGCGGCATTTATTCCGGGAGATGTGGTTGGTGATATGACAAGTATAGGAACCTTATTTGCCTTTATGCTGGTATGTGCTGCTGTTATTATCCTTAGAAAAACAGCACCGGACCTGAAGCGTGAATTTAAAACTCCGTTGGTCCCTTTAATTCCTATCCTCGGTATTATTGTTTGTGCGGCCATGATCTATGGATTAGGCTGGCTGAACTGGCTGAGGCTTGCAGGATGGCTGGCACTTGGTTTTGTTATATACTTTGGGTACAGCGTACGCCACAGTAAGTTAAGAAAAATGAATAATCCATCTGATAAGGATCGCTTTGATAAGAAGGATGCTTAGTGATTCATTAATTATTGGAAAAGCCCCGGAAAGTTTCCGGGGCTTTTTATTTTATTGTTCCTGTAGCCTAACGCAAAACAGGGTTAACAATTAAAAAAATAACATATTTTCCCCTTCCCTCTACTTCCTTATTACTTTACCTGATATCCTTTACCAAAGCCAATAATGAGCTAATCTACCCTTCTCCATGAGTTGGCCACAGACAAAGAAACACGGTTATTTACCTGCGGCAAAAGGGTGTTCATAAAAGGCTCGAATTGCCTCGGTTTATTTTCCCTCTAAAAATAAAAGCCATTACTCAAACCCTACTCTACTACAATTTCATCTACAAAAATATGTGTATCTCCGCCTGCACTTTCATGCCAGGCGGGAAGTTTGCCGTATTGCTTTGCTATAATCCTTACAAACCGTGCTTTCACAGAAGGTACTGAAAAGGAAAGTAGATGAGTATTCGCCTCCAGGTCATCAATAAGCACCGTGGATTTTATTACAGCAAAATCCCGAAAATTTTTTCCATCATTGCTAAACAATAAACTTACTTCGGAAGGCATCACGATCCAGGCCCTGGTATCCTGCAGAAAATTTACCGATACGCTTTTCACGACCTGTAATTTTTTAAAATCTACAATTACATCCATATCATTTTTCTGATAACCCTGCCAGTTTCCTTTTCTCCATTCTACTTCTCCCTTTATTCCGTCTATCAAGCCATCAGCGCCACCTGCGGCGTACATTGGTTCGAAGGCGGTGTTTAATTTCACCTCCCAGTCGTGCACCATTTTTTTATACTCAGCCGTTACTATTTTAGAACTATTGTTTCCTTTTATGGCAATGGCTTTTAGCGTGGTGGATTTATCGATGATAAATGGAGCAGCATATTTTTTTGAGGATATAGAAGGGGTTTTCCCATCTGTAGTGTAATAGATTTCTGCCCCGGATGTATTGCAGCTGATGCTGGTCTTACGGCTGTTTTTAAAAGAAATATTTCCTCCATGTAGCACCGGATTGATTACAAAATTTTCATCAGGAATTTTATTTCCTGCAGCAAAGATTATTGATCTTGATTCAGCCGAATCATCAGTCATTATAAAATTAATGCTTGCTCCTGTCTGTATAACTGTGTTTGGCAGCACTTCAGTGATCAAAATAGAATCCTTTCCAAAATTTACCTGGAATGAACTAACATATTTTTTTTTATCCGAAACACCCGGCGCATTAATGGTAAAATAACCATCGCCGATCCTGATCTTCACTTCTTCAAAAGCAGGCGCACCAATATCAAAAAAAGTTGCTCCTGGTGTTACCGGATAGAAACCTAAAGCACTCATTACATACCAGGCACTCATCTGCCCGCAGTCTTCATTTCCTATCAGGCCATCAGGCGTATTGCTGTAAAAATTATTCATGATGAAATGAATTTTCTCTACAGCCTTAGCAGAACGGCCGGCATAGTTGTATAAATAAGCAATGTGGTGGCTTGGTTCATTTCCATGTGCATACTGCCCGATGAGTCCGGTGATATCGCTTTGCTCTCTTCCCGTAGTTTTATCTTCTGCAGAAAAAAGTGCATCAAGCTTTTTTTCTAAAGCCAGCCTCCCACCTGTCATTTGTAGATAACCCTGTATATCCTGGGGCATATAAAAAGAATACTGCCAGCTATTTGCTTCTGTATAATTGTTATTTACTTCCCTGGGCTCAAAAGGCGTGAGCCAATCGCCGTTTTTCCTGGGACGCATAAAGCCTGTAGAAAGGTCGAGAACGTTTTTATAATTCTGTGCCCGGCTGATAAATTCTTTATAGACTTTCATGTCACCGATTTCTTTTGCAAAAGTTGCAATACACCAGTCGTCATAAGCATACTCCAGTGTTCGGCTCACACTTTCCTGTTCATCATCAGATTCTATCATGCCTTTTCCCTTGTATGCCATCAGCCCAAAATGATCAAGATTTGCACTATGTACCATAGCCTCCAAAGCCAGCTTCGTATCAAAGTTCGTGATGCCTTTCATATAAGCATCTACTATCACCGGTACAGCATGATAACCGATCATACATTCCGTTTCATTTGCTGCAAGTTCCCATACCGGCAGCCTTCCTCCCTGTTTGTATTGGGTGAGAAAACTGTTGATATAATCCAGGGTTCTCTGTTTATCAATGATGGTGTACAAAGGATGTGTAGCCCTGTATGTATCCCAAAGAGAAAAGACGGTATAATTTGTATTATCCTCCGCTGTATGAATTTGATTGTCTCTTCCCCGGTACCTTTTATCTACATCGGTATAGAGGTTTGGCACAATAGCCGTATGGTATAATGCAGTATAAAATATTTTCTTTTTTTCCTCATCTCCTTTTACAATAATAGAAGCAAGGTTTTCATTCCATTTTTGCTCTGCCTGTTTTCTCACTTCATTAAAATCCCAATGGGGGATTTCAGTATCTAAATTATTTAAAGCCCCTTTTTCATCAACGGCACTAATACCCACTTTCACATAGAGATCGGCTGGCTGTTTGGTGTCAAATAGAAATGCTGCTTTGATATTATTTCCTTCAAAAGAGTTTCCACGGCCATTAGTCAACACATCATTCTGCCAAACCTGTATGGTTTTAATGGGGACTGAAAACCGGATGGCAAAATATACATATTGATCAACAGCCCAGGCTTTGCTCCGCCTCAGCCCGGTGATGGTGCTGTCGTTTACAATCTTCAGCGAAGATGCAATTACTTCATCCCTGTGTTTCAGATCGAGTAAAATAAAATTATTATTGTTGCCGTCAAAACGATAATGATGCATACCGGCTCTTTCTGTCACGGTAAATTCTGCATCGATGTTATCATCATCTAAATGCACCTCGTAATAACCGGGGCTGGCTTTTTCTTTAGTATGGGAAAAGGCAGAACCGTAAACTTTGTTGTCTGGTGATGGCTTACCGGAACCGGGCATCAGCAAAATATCTCCATAGTCACTCACCCCGGTGCCGCTGAGGTGCGTATGAGAAAAACCATAAATAAAATTATCGTCATAGTGATAGCCTCCGCAGCCATCCCAACCGGTAAGCCTTGTATCAGGACTTAGCTGCACCATCCCATGTGGAACAGTTGCACCCGGATAGGTATGTCCATGTCCGCCTGTGCCCACAAATGGATTTACATACTTAATAGGATTTTGCTGTGCATGAACAGACAGCGGAAGTAATAACATAAGTGTAATTAAACCATTCACCAGTTGACGATAAACAGTTTTTGACAGAAAAAAATATGGCATGAACACAAGTTATCAAATATGAGGATGGTTTTTAGTAGTTTTCAGCTCAGAAAAAATCAATAGATGAATATTCAAGCTTTAAGAAATGAAACGGCAGGCTGTCATGATAAAATATTCCTGAACAGTGCAGGCTCTTCCCTGATGCCGGATGTGGTGGTAAAAAAAATGATCAACTACCTGCACGATGAACAAATGCAGGGCGGGTATTACCTCGCAGACCAATATGAGACAGAAAAAGAAACACTTAATACTGAGGTAGCGAAACTGATCAATTGCAGGGAGGAAAATATTGCTTTTGCAGAAAGTGCTACTCAAGCCTACAGTAAAGCGCTATCCTCTATTCCATTTAATGAAGGGGATGTAATAGTGACTTCAGAAAATGATTATGTCAGCAACCAGCTTTCTTTTTTATCGCTGGCAAAAAGATTTGGTGTAAAAGTGAAAAGATGCCGGCATCTAAGCAATGGAGATATAGACCTTGAGGATATACAAAAACTCATTAATGAAAAACCAATACTGGTAGCCATTACACACATACCTACCAATAGTGGCCTTGTGCAACAGGTAGCTGAGATAGGTAAAATGTGCAAAAATATGGATGTACTTTACCTGGTAGATGCCTGCCAGAGCCTTGGACAAATGTGTGTAGACGTTCAGGAACTTCAGTGTGATTTCCTGACTGCAACGGGCAGGAAATTCCTCCGGGGACCAAGAGGCACCGGGTTTTTATTTGTTTCTGATAAAGTATTGAGGATGGGTTTGCACCCTTTATTCTTTGATCAATATGGGGCCAACTGGTCGGCTGATAATGAGTTTGACATTTTACCTTCTGCAAAGAGATTTGAAAACTGGGAAAAGAATTATGCAACCCTCCTGGGATTGAAAGAAGCGATAGGTTATATAAACGCAATAGGGATAGTCAATATCCAGGAAAGAAACATGGAACTACAGCAATATTTCAGGTCCTGCCTGGCAGAAGTAAAGAATATATTAGTAAGGGATGAAGGGAGCAAACTTTGCAATATCATCACCATCACTAAAACAGACAACAGCATTGCTGAAATAAAAACGGTGATGGACCTGCATAATGTGCATTATTCTATCAGTGGAAATAACGGAGCCGTAATAGATTTCAAGAAGAAAAAAATTGAGGCTGTTGTTCGCTTTTCTCCCCACTACTTTAATACAAAGGAAGAGTTGGAGAGAGTAACAGATTTACTTTGTAGTTTGTAACTAGAATTTTTAAAAAATTTATTATTGATTTTTAAAGCACTTCAATAAGTACTTATTCTTTTGAAGTACACATTTTTGCCTTAAAGCAGAATTGTTTTTTATTTCCCGCACGAATGTTGTATTATACACTATTCAATAAATAAACATTTAAATATGGAAAAGCTACAAAAGCTGGAAATGATGGATAAGATCATACGTGAGCTGGAAGATCTGAAGAACAGCCAGACATCAGTAATGAAAAAAATAGCACAGATAGAAGCTGATAATATTAACCTCGGTGCAAAAGTGCTGGAAGATGAACTGCCAGACATTCACGATAAAGTAGATGAAAATGTACAGAGGGTTTCCACACTAACTGAAACTTTCCAGGAGTATAGAGATAAATTTTTTACAGACAATAAGCTGGAGAGTCTAATGGATCCGACAGCGTAATAATAAAAACCGGGAAAATGTTCCCGGTTTTTTTATTTTAAATGCTTAAGAAATTGTGGTTAAATCTCTATTTATCGCAATTTACTTTTTGTAACAGCGTAGAAGATATGTATTGTAAATCGTGCACATTTTTAAACCTTACCGTATCTCCGAATTCTTGTATAGAACCAATCCCTTCAATTAAAGTATTGTCTTTTTTCACAAATGCAATCTGCCGGACTGACCTCTTTCCTTCGGAATTAAAAGTGTAAATACCCAGCAGTGTATCACCCATAAATCTTCCTTCAAAATCTCCATCATTTTTATCCTTCTCCGCAATAGCATAATAAAGCTTTCCTTTAATGTCATCTCCGGAACTATAAAAACGAAAATTAATATCTGTTCCATCCTGCTTGTATACATAACAACTCGTATCCGTTGAGGAAGGTGCATCAATCAAAGCGTCTGAAAGATCAGCAGTTTCCTGGTTGTTTTTGTCTTCGCTCTGAGCACAGGAAAATAAAGAAAAGCTCAGTATAGATAAATAGAATATTCTTTTCATGACTTAAGTTTTAAGCTGTTTTACATATTTTCAATAACCATTGCACTGGCGCCACCGCCGCCATTACATATACCTGCAGCGCCAAGCTTGCCGTTGTTTTGTTTTAATACATTGATCAGGCTAACTACTATTCGTGCACCACTTACCCCCAATGGATGTCCGATAGAAACTGCACCACCATTTACATTTACTTTAGCTGGATCAAGTTTCATTCTGCGGCTGTTTTCAATACCAACAACTGCAAAAGCCTCGTTTAATTCCCAAAAATCTATTTCCTCCATTGACAAGCCAGCTTTCTCTACAGCTTTAGGTACAGCTATAGAAGGTGTGGTGGTAAACCACTCCGGAGCCTGCTCCGCATCAGCATAAGAACGGATCTTAGCCAAAGGCGTTAATCCTAACTCTTCCGCTTTTTCTTTGCTCATGAGAACTAATGCTGCTGCACCATCATTCATAGTGCTTGCATTTGCTGCTGTTACTGTTCCTTCTTTAGAAAATGCACCACGAAGGCTGGCTATTTTGTCAAACTTTACATTGAAAGGTTCTTCATCCTTACTAAAAATAACAGGATCTCCTTTTTTTTGTGGAATCGTTACGGGAATTACTTCAGCATCAAACTTTCCGTCATGTATAGCTGCCTGGCTGCGCTGATAGCTTTGAATAGCAAATTCATCCTGTTCCTCCCGGCTAACTTTGCACGAGCCGGCACACATATCCGCGGCATTTCCCATAGCAAGTCCGTCATATACATCAGTCAGTCCATCTTTTGCCAAACCATCAATCAGATTTGCATTACCATATTTATTTCCCCAACGCATTTTATCTGCGTAGAAGGGCACATTACTCATACTTTCCATACCACCTGCTACCACGATTTCTGCATCGCCCAGCATGATACTCTGTGCCGCCTGGGCAATAGCTTTCATTCCTGAAGCACAAACTTTATTTACCGTTGTACAATTTACTTCGTTTGGCAAGCCGGCATATTTTGCTGCCTGCCGTGCCGGAGCTTGTCCAAGGTTAGCCTGAATGACGCAACCCATCAAAACATCGTCTACCTGCTCTGGTTTGATTCCTGCTTTTTCCACTGCTGCTTTTATAGCAAAGCCACCTAACTGGGTGGCAGAAAAATCTTTTAAACTACCGCCAAAACTTCCGATCGGGGTTCTGACTGCAGAAACAATAACTACTTCTTTCATATAAAATTTTAAGTTTTAAAGAGATTGGTGTACCTGGAATATTTAGGCTAAAAAAACGGGCAAACAATCTGACGTACAATAAGGCAAAAATATGTTTTATTAGCCTCACAAAAAACCAAATCAGGCAATGATCTTAGCAGAGATAATATATCCGACCAAATAAAATCATATAACATATTGATTTTAAATTAATAAAGCACTTTACCTGCAATTCAGCTCTAAAAAAAATGCAGCTGTAATTAAACAACTGCATTCTAAAGGGTACCTGTGAGGATTAGGGCTACAGCAAGATAAATTGCTGTGTAGTACTGGCTCCATTGCTATCTATAACTTGTAGTTGATAGCCACCTGAGGGAGTATTTAATATTATTGATTGTGAGTGACTTGCAGAAGATACCTTAACCTTATTACTATATAAAAGCTGGCCAATTGAGTTTGTTATCTGAATAGTATATTCCCCTGCCGCCTGGTTATTGAAATGTAGTTCTGCTTTTTTACCCACAACCGGGTTTGGCGAAATAGCGATCGAAGCGTTTACATTACCTGGATGTACTTTTACTATGCTGCTGTAATCTATTTTTCCACTAAGACTATATGCTTTTATCCGGTAAAAATTAATTGCTGCAAATGGATTTATATCATCCTTGCTGTAGCTTGCTCTTCCATTAGCTGCACCTGAAGCTGCATTGTCCATGATACTTGTGAAGCTGATGCCGTCTGCACTTCTTTGTACCTCATACCTGGTTATTTGCAGCTCATTTTCAACGCTCCATTTTACTGCAATCGTTTTGTCTGTATTTCTTGTTGCAGCAACTGAAGTTATCGTTACCGGAAGGGTCTGCACTAGTTTAAACACGATCAGGAACCTGTCAGTTGCTTTACTTCCTGCATCATTTGTTATTGAAAAATCTATATAGCTGGTATCTGTAAGACTAACGATTTCATTTGTATTCAAAAATTTATCTACCATGTAAGCTGTCAGTCCCGGCTTGTTCATTTCTACCGGTATAGATTGAAATCTATAATCTCCTACACTAGTCTGGGCAAGCCTCAGGAAAATTGTGTCTCCATCCGCAACTTCCGGGCGACTTTCTGCACCGAGAATTGCATTTCCATGAGTAATACCAAGGTTGTTCATTGAGTTAAGGAATTTAACTGCATCATCATTATCTACATCTTTACTGAATCCTTCTCCAAAAATAGAAACTGCTCCATCCTCCGGGAATATTATACCTGAGGCATTTTTAGACTGAAGCCGGGTAAACAGAACCCTTGAATCCGTGGAACCACCAGCACGGCTAACCAAAGTGCTTCCGGTACTTTTATCTGTTTCTTTAATAGTAACCGTACCTGCTAAAGTTGGAGAATTACTTTGCACAAAGAAAGCCTGCCCACTGGCAATTCCTACATTAGTGGCACCAGTAACCAGGTTAGTATAAACTCTAGCCACATTCTTTACTATTTCATAAGCACCTACTCCATACAAGCCTGCACTTGCCGGATTCCAGGTGGTAAATTGATCAGCAACATTTGATAATGTAACTGTTGCGAAATTAATTTCTGCTGGAAATGGATTACCAATACTCTGGAATTTATTTGCTGCGACATTAAATACCTGGTTTCCCTGCCTGATCGATCCTTTGATACGGAGATTTGTCGGACTTGTTGTTCCTCCAACTGCCACTGCTCTATCACCACGCACAAAAACCATATACCCGGCATCATTAGCTAATGTTGCACTTGTATTGGTTACAAAACTCCAGGCATTGGTGGTAGCGTTGTAACTTTTCATGGACCCGGAAAGGGTTTGTTGGTCCATACCTATAAAACCTGCGGGACCGGTTATTTGCGTTCCATATCCTGTAGAAGCAGTAGAAGCGTTTTCTCTCCACGCTTCCGTAACAGTAGGCGAGCCGCTAATTTGTACGGGAGTAGCTATAAATCTCCAGGCTTTAATACCACGGAGGTAACGTTCTATAATTGCCTTACCGTTAATCGTTTTACCTGTAAGATCACCGGCAAAAGCTGTAAGTGCATTTGTAGACCGTAATGTAAGCTGATCATTTGTAGTTAGTTTTTGACCTGCCGATCCAAAAGTCAGGCTTCTTACCAGGAATAATGAATCATTTAAAGTAACACCTGTAGCAGTATTCTGATTGCTTATAATTAAATCTCTAAGCGTTTTGGAAACAAATAGGTTTGGGATCATAGACTGTGCAATTGCACCATTCATTTCTAAAGTTCCATCTATTCCATTGATCCAGCCATTCCGGTTATTAAAATTTCCGTTCACCTGGAGTTTCCCTCCTGAGGTATTTGCCAGGGTGATATAACCAGGAGTTTTAAGGTATAGATCCTTTACTATTGCATTCACCGGGTTAGTGATAGTTGGTTGGTTTGGCGCATTCATCACTTTTGCATGAAGTGAAAGATCTGGAATTACACCGTCTTCCCAGTTTCCACCAGATCCATTTGTTCCTGCTACATTCCATGTGATGGAATTGTTTCCTACCCAGCAACCACGGCAGATATATTCATGAAAACCTACATCAGGCGTATAAGCATTCCTGGTTGTACCAAAATAATCTACAGTTGTAACCGATGGAACCGGTACACCTTCATTAGAAATAAGGAAGTTAATTTGTGTTGGCCCACCCGCTATCATTCTCAGATCTGTTTTTTCATCGAAGAATGTCGGTGCTGCAGATACAGAGTACAAGTCTTGTCCTGGAAATGCTGTTCTCCATGCTGAAATAGTCTGGCAAACAGTTCCACCAATTCTTCCGGTTGCAGATGTGGCTGTGTTTAAACTGTATATATTATTTCCTGTTGAAGTTACACTCGTGGTATTTCCAAGATAGTACCCGTAATTAATGGCAGTTCCAGAGGACTGACGATCATTTGCAAGAAGGTTATTTGCAAATAAACGAGCATTGCTTGACGTTGAATATAAAGTATAAGTTGATGAAGTTGCAGAATTTACACCGGCACCACCGATGTGTATAGAATTGTAAACTATATTCTGTGTTCCTGCAGAAGCCCTTTCCAGCATGCCGAGATAAAATGTATTTGCAGTCGTACTCGCATTATTTCCATCATACCCCAATACTATCATGTTATTATACACGTCTGTGCTTCCTGCAGCTACTACGTCCAGTCCATACACTCCACCGCTACCAGACACCGCTGAGTTAATGGCTGTAATTTTATTTTTTGAAATAATATTTCCTCCACCGTTACCTCCGGTAAATGAAATACCAGTGATGGTCGCAGGTTGTACACTTACCTGGTTGATATTGTCGATATTATTTCCCGAAATAACCTGTCCGCCCGATTGAGCACCAACGGATAATGCCCTCATTGTGAGGAAACCAGGATTGTAAGCAGTACCGGTAAGATTCTTTATTGTATTATTAGATACATTGTAGGTCCCACCCGGATTTCCCTGGGCTGTTATCCCTGTAACCGAAGAATTAGCATCTTCAAGAGTTGATAAAATGTTTTGAACGGTGTTATTCGTTACGGCATGAATGAATCCCGCTGCGCCTGCAAAACCAATTATACCCAGGGTAGAATTGTTGCTATTGTTTAAAATACTCCCGGCAATAGTTCCACCAACAGTATTATTTGAAACTATAAAATTGCAATTTGAATTCTCGAAATCAATACCACGGAATTCCACATCACCTAAGCCCTGCCTCATACAGGAAATACCGCCTAGTTGATTATTGTCAATTAAAACACTACCAGACGTTACAACAGGCTCACCTATCGCACCACCGGCAAAAATTGCTGATAAAGTTCCAGACCTTCTAACGCCATTTACCAGGGTTCCTGGCATTGTAGACCTGAAATAAATACTGTTTAAAGCAGTTTGACTACCAAGTTGGTTGTTTATAATATCAAGATTTCCATCTGTATGATATATGACAGAACAAATATCTGAAACTGAAGTAGTGAAATCAATATTCTTAATCACATTATTGCTCACTATGTTTTTTGTTCCTAAGGCTCCTCTTATAGAAATCCCTTTAAATGCTCCATTTCCATTTATGGTAAGCATTCCCGATGCTGCCAATGGCGCATTTCCGCCAATAAAATTGCCCGTTATTAAAGTATTAACCCCAGAGGATGTATTGAATAATTTAATTGGATTCCAATCTGCATTATTAGTAGTAATTGTTTTGGTATTAGTGAGGTAAAAACTATTTCCACTTATGGTCCAATCAGAGGTACCATTTCCCATAAAAATACCAGAACAATCACTTACTTCACTGAAGAAATCATAGATATTACAATTAGAGATTGTATTATTAATATTCATTCTTCCGGTGGTAGTAGTACCCAAAGAATAGATGGCCTGTCTTGGTGTATTACTTCCTGCGGGGCCAATGTTACAACCGGTAATAGTGTTATATGAATTACCGACAACACCAGTTGTTGTTTTAAAATAAATGGTTCCATTGGTATTACTGGTACCAGAACCAAAAATGTTTATTCTCCGCAAGATATTGTTCTGAGCACCATCGCTAAAACTAAAGGTAGTAGCAGATGTACTTGTACTGGTATTACTAACAGTTAAAGATGCGCCACCGGTATTAAGACCATCAAAAATATAATAATTGGAAGAGCCTTTAATATCAATCAATGTATTAGCCAAACTACCTTGTATAGCAACTGCGGTACCTGCCTTTGGGCGAAAAGTAACAGTATTGGTTGCTGACGCACCGCCGTATGAACTTAAGTTTAAAGGAAAAGTTTCTAAACCTGAGTATAAAGTATTTTCGAGTTCGAAAACAACAGGACCTGTAACTCCGACTGAATTCAGCAGAGATATAGCATTGGTTATTGTAGTTACATAAGGGCTTTTGCCTGTTCCAACTGTTATGATCCCGGCTAGAGGTGGTATTGTATAAGTAAGCACTACTTGTCCTTTGCCTCCATTACCTCCGGCCACACTGGCATTTGATTTTCCAGCACCACCACCACCACCTCCTGGGTTTGCACCATCCTGCCCGGTAGAGCTATTGCTTCCATTTCCACCCGCACCGCCACCAACAGTCCCCCCATTTCCCCCCGAAGCGTTCGAGCCATTTGCCCCGTTATTATTAGTGCCTGCAGCTCCACCACCGCCGCCGCCCCTATTACTTGCACCTAAAGCCCCAATTCCACCATTTCTTAAACCACCGCCCCCGGTGCCTGCAGTTCCACCAACCCTGAATCCACCGGTCCCTCCGGTAGCACTGATAGCGCTATTGAAACTCGACGATGTTCCATTTCCTCCATTTGCATCTAACACACCCCCACCTCCATTCCCAACAATAAATGAATAACTGGTTCCCGGCACAACCGGATACGTCGCTGCAAGTTGATAACCGCCACCGCCACCACCACTCCCACCATTCTGGTTTCCGGCACTCCCTCCACCTGCACCACCGCCGCCCCAGGTTTCTACTTTTATTGAAGTTACTCCCGGAGGTGCTATCCATGTAAAGGAACCTGGCGTAGTGAAAGTCTCAATATTTTGAGCCTGGGAAGATGAAAGGTTATTAAAAAACAGGACTACACATATGCAAATCTGCAGCAAACCCTTAAAGGGAAGAAATGGTTTCATGTTTGGATATATTGTTTATAATTACCTGCATTTCTGCAAGCTGGATTCTGAGCTAAGTCTGAGTTTGTAGGACTTTTTATTATACTATCATCGTTGATATAGAACCCGGGAGGGCTGCATAGTCATGATAAAGGATATTGGTTCCTAAAAAATAAATCTCATTTTTAAAACAGACTTAACTGCCTGAAAAACGATTAAGTGTTGAATTTATTATATGTTACTAATAAAAATTCAAGAATTAATTTATTTTTTATTGAAAGCAAAAATAGTGGTTTAGCTTTAATTTTGTAGTATAAATAACGACACGCTTGTCATAATCTAGTTAATTGCAACCATCTGAAATAATTTTTTTTCAAATTCAATTCTCTTAATCAGGCTGGCACCTAAGCTAAAGAGGTGAGGTGATTCTACCTGGCAGTCAATGAGTTGCAGGTCTTTTTGGTCTTCTGCCTGGATGAAATTAGCAAGGGCAAACTTGCTTGCATTGCTTTCAATAGAGAACATACTTTCGCCAAAAAAAATATTTCCAAGACGAACGCCGTAAAGTCCCCCAACCAGCTTTTTTCCGAGCCATGCCTCTGCGGATTGGACATAACCAAGAGAAAATAATTGGGTGTAAGCAGTGATTATTTCAGCAGTAATCCAGGTTCCGGGCTGCCCTTTCCTGGGTGTATTGGCACATGCGGCTATGACCTCAGGAAAAGCAGTGTTCATAGTAAACCTGAATTTACCTGATGACAATACTTTTCTAAGTGATTTACTAATTTTAAAATTGGCGGGATATAAAACACATCTTGGGTCAGGCGTCCACCATTGAACCGGCTCACCTTCATTGTACCAGGGAAAAATCCCTCTGCTGTAAGCTTTAACCAGGAGATCGGGTGAAAGTATACCTCCTACCGCAAGAAGACCTTCGGGTGAGGCATAAGAACTGGGTGGAAAGGGATCGTAGGGTGCTTCATTTTCCTGCGGAATGCTCATGAAGCTAAAACTTCTAAAGTAGCACCTATCATTCTTTGGGTAATAGCGTCGCATTGAGGTTTCAGTGTATCATAACCTCCATTTTTTACAGCATACTGTCCTTTGGTATGTATCAGCATAGCACATTGCTCTGCCTGCTCCGGTGCATGACCGCAAACTTCTATCAGTGTTTCTATCACCCATTCAAAGGTATTCACCTCATCATTCCAGACAACCAATGAAAAACCCCGGTCATTTTCAGTAAGTACATCTAAGTCCTGATCCGGGGAAACAAATGGATCAACGGCATGTAAAATCGTATTCATGTTGCAAAAATAAAAAATCCTGAGCAAGTGGGGAAATGAAGAGGGAATAGAATTTTTATTTTTTTTTATTTTTTGTTTTACAATTAAATATTCCCCCCTATATTTGCACTCCGAAAAACAGGAAGGGAGTTTTAGCTCAGTTGGTTTAGAGCATTCCGATTTAACATCGGGAGGGAAACAGGAAATAAAAATATTGGGAGTTTAGCTCAGTTGGTTTAGAGCATCTGCCTTACAAGCAGAGGGTCACAGGTTCGACTCCTGTAACTCCCACAAAGCATCAGATAATACTGGTGCTTTTTTTATATCTTTTCTAAAAAAATTATACAATAAAAAACCGGCCTCGCAGCCGGATTTTTTATAAAGAACATCTTCAAATATTTTACTGATCAATATTTATCTTCTGCATCCTTGGTACCAATAAATGCATCACCAGCCAGGCTCCAAGATAAGCCATGCCACAAATGATGAACATGATATAGTAGCCTATCTCTATTTTACCTATACTTTCATAATAAACAAACATACCCTTTTGTACCAAAGCTGATAAAAGTATACCCCCTATTCCGCCAAACATTCCACCAATACCAGTAACTGATGCTGTTGCTTTTTTAGGGAACATATCACTCACTGTTGTAAAAATGTTTGCACTCCATGCCTGGTGGGCTGCTGCTGCAAGTCCAATTAATAGAACAGCATACCACATGTTTACTTGTCCGGCCACCTGAGAAAAAACGATAGGAATTACCAGGAAAGCATAAATAAGCATACTTGTTTTTCTTGCTTTGAAAACCGGCATACCTCCATTGATTAATTTCATTGGCAACCAACCACCCCAAACACTTCCGATACTGGATATAATATATACAATGGCGACCGGCCACATGATCTCCCGGCTGGTAAGTCCGTACTGTTTGATCAGGAAATCGGGCAACCAGAAAAGATAAAACCACCAAACCGGGTCAGTAAGAAATTTACCGATGGCAAATGCCCAGGTCTGTTTAAATTTCAACAATTTAAACCAGGAAACTTTCTCCTGGTTAATTTCATTTTCATCTTTATCGCTATTGATATAGTCGAACTCTGCCTGGGAAAGTCTTTTCTGTTTTGCAGGAACTTCGTAATAAATAAACCATAGAATCAACCAAAAGAAACCGATTATACCGGTAAGAATAAATGCCCATTGCCAACCCCACCGTTCAGCAATTAGCGGTACAGATAATGGAGCAATGATAGCCCCAACATTTGCCCCGCTATTGAAAATACCTGTAGCAAAGGCCCTTTCTTTTTTTGGAAACCATTCTGCTGTTGCTTTTATCGCCGCAGGAAAATTACCTGATTCTGTTATACCAAGAAAAATTCTGGCAATACTAAACCCTGCGGTACCGGTTGCCAGGGCATGACAAACAGCAGCTATACTCCAAAGTGCGGTTGCCAGGGCATAACCGATCTTTGTGCCCAGCTTATCTATCACCCGCCCGGCTATAAGCATACCGAATGCATAGGCTGTTTTAAAAGCAATTTCAATATTCGCATAATTGGCAGCTTCTTCTACTTTACTCCAATTAAAAGCTTCAGCTATATAAGGTTTTAACAGACTGATCACTGCCCTGTCAAGGTAGTTGATTGTTGTAGCAAAAAAGATAAGAGAACAAATGGTCCACCTGTATTTTCCAATTTTTTCAGAGATCATTAAGGAGCAGTTTTTTTAGATGACGAAAGCAGTTTGTTTTAAAAATAACGATTGAACATGGATATATGAACAAAGCAAAAAAAGAAAAATACTCTAATTGAGTATATTTCTGGCTTTTACATGAGAGTTTTTTTACGCAATCGATGTAGTAGACAAACTGTTACATTTTACAATCAAATGCAAGGCAGGATTTATTTCTATCAAACTGATTCTCATTTATCCTTAATGAGTTTTTCCAACACAAAATATACTATCGGGCAGAAACTGGAATTGACCAACGTTAGTTTTTGTCTTTTTAATAAAACATCTTCATCCGTGTAAGGGAATCTTCTGCAATCACCAGGGCGGTGTTCATAAACAGAACAGAAATTATCTGCTCCCAGGAAAGGACAGGGTTTGGTAGTTAATACATAATCACCATCTTCATCTGCCCTCAGATATTTTTGAATAAATTCTGTCTCTTTCATTCTGAGCACTCCGGCAAGTCTCCTGATATCGGGTCCACGAAATCTTGGCGAATAATTTTTACAACAAGCCGCACATTCCAGGCAATCTATTTTCTCAAAAGCTTCTTCATGTAATGCCGGAAGTTTCTTTAAAGTTTTCTGCAAATCTGCCCTTTGCAAAAACTTCTTGTATTCTTTTTGATGATCAGCAGATTTCTTTTCCCAGCTTTTCAATATCGGATCACTCATGTAAACAGTTTTGATGAGGGCTAAGCGGACACTTGCAGCATTTTTTTTCAACATATTTGAAAAAGCCGATGCAACTTATGTTAATAACCCATGAAGCCCGAAATTAATTAAACTTTCGGGTTCTTTTCTTGTTGTTTTTAGTTGTAGTTTTGCGCCTTCTTAAGCGTAAAACGCTCTTCTTCTTCATCATATTTTTTTTTGTATTACATGAACATTTTTGAACAACAACAAAAGCAATTTATTGGAAGGCATATTGGCCCTACAGCTGAGGAAACTGCAGAAATGCTTAAAACAATTGGTTCTCCTTCTTTAGATGATTTGATCTTTCAAACAGTGCCAGACAGGATCAGGCTGAAAAAAGAATTGAATACCGGACATCCTATGAGTGAAACTGCCTACCTGAAAGAGTTGCACAAGATCGCTGGTATGAATAAAGTGTATCGTTCTTATATAGGACAGGGATATTATAGCACCATTGTTCCCACTGTTATAGCCAGGAATGTTTTTGAAAACCCGGGATGGTATACACAGTATACGCCTTACCAGGCAGAGATAGCGCAGGGGAGATTGGAAAGCCTGTTGAATTTCCAAACAATGGTGAGCGACCTATGTGGACTGCCTATTGCTAATGCAAGCCTGCTTGATGAAGGTACCGCAGCTGCAGAAGCTATGACCATGCTATTCAACCACAAAAACAGGAACACAGATGCTATCACAGCACCAAAGTTTTTTGTTGACGAAAATGTTCTGGAGCAAACGAAAGATATTTTAATCACCCGTGCTAACCCGGTAGGAATAGAGCTGGTATTTGGAGATCATACCGAAGCGGAACTGTCAGAAGATTTCTTTGGTGCCCTGGTACAATACCCAAACAGGAACGGTTTAATTGAAGATTACAGAAACTTTATAGATGCTGCCCATGGAGTAAATGCAATGGTAGTAATGGCAACGGATCTGTTGGCACTTACACTGCTTACTTCACCAGGAGAACTTGGGGCTGACGTTGCGGTTGGTAACAGCCAGCGCTTTGGTGTACCAAAAGGTTTTGGCGGTCCACATGCTGCCTTCTTTGCCACCAAAGATGAGTTTAAAAGAAACATTCCCGGACGCATCATCGGCGTAAGTATAGATGCCCAGGGAAACCGTTGCCTGCGAATGGCATTGCAAACCCGTGAGCAACATATCAGGAGAGAAAAAGCTACCAGTAATATTTGTACCGCCCAGGCCCTTCTGGCAAATATGTCAGCTTTCTATGCCGTATATCATGGCCCGGAAGGATTAAAAACAATTGCTAAACGCACCAGCCTGCTGACTCAAACGCTGAGCCAGGAGCTTGCAGAATTAGGTTTTGGAAACCTTAATGCTGCCTATTTTGATACGATCAGTTTGAAAATGCAGGATAGCAGTGCATTAAAAAAAGCGGCAGAAAAAAATGGCATCAACTTTTATTATAAAGATGATTTGGTAACCATCGCTTTGGATGAAACAGCTACACAAAATGACGTGCTGGATATTCTTCACGTATTTTCTTCACTAACAGAAAAAGATTCGGCCACTGCCAATTTCGATTCAGACAGCCTGCTGCAAAACATTCCATCTTCGCTTACCAGGACAAGTGAATACCTGACGCATCCGGTGTTCAACAGTTTTCATAGTGAAACCAAGATGATGCGCTACATTAAAAGCCTGGAAAAGAAAGACCTGAGCCTGAATACTTCCATGATATCTCTCGGAAGTTGCACCATGAAACTTAACGCTGCGACTGAACTGATTCCGGTAAGCTGGCCTGCCTTCAGCAGCATACATCCTTTTGCCCCGGAAGACCAGTGGGAAGGGTATAAA
>JBBQYS010000022.1:0-32694 GCA_038208485.1 Chitinophagales bacterium | reverse complement strand
CCCTGCATTTTTCCGGTGGAGGAGAAATGAAATACGATCAGTTACTTATAGCTAGTGGCAGTAAGAGTAATATGTTTGACTGGCCTGGCCAGGATGCAAAAGGAGTGCTGGGTATGTATAGCAAACAGGACCTGGAGATGCTGGAAGAAAATACGCCCGGTTGTACAAGGGCTGTAATCGTTGGTGGAGGACTTATTGGTATTGAAATGGCAGAGATGCTGCATAGCAGAAAAATTCCTGTGACCTTACTGGTAAGGGAAAAAAGTTTTTGGAATAATGTACTACCAAAAGAGGAGAGTGCTATGATCAACCGCCACATAAAAGAACACGGAATAGACCTGAGGCTGGGTGAAGAATTGAAAGAAATAATTACGGATGAAAATAATCGTGCTATCGGCATTGAAACGAAAAACGGAGAAAAAATAGTTTGCCAAATCGTGGGTCTTACGGCAGGTGTATCTCCCAATATTGCTTTTCTTAAAGACAGTGGGATAGAAACTGATAAAGGAGTTTTGGTAAATAGGAACCTTCAAACCAATATAAAAAACATTTTTGCTGCCGGAGATTGTGCCCAGCAAAGAGAAGCCATTGGGGAAAGAAAAACAGTAGAAGCAGTGTGGTATACCGGCCGTATGATGGGAGAAACGGTTGCGTTAAATATCTGTGGAAAAGAATTGCCCTATGACCCCGGACCCTGGTTTAACTCTGCGAAATTTTTAGATATAGAGTACATGACTTATGGATGGGTTTGGCCCGAAGAAAAGGATGAGGTAAAACATTTTTATTGGGAGCATGCTTCCGGAAAAAAAGCCATTCGCATTGCATATGATAAAAACTCACGGGAGTTTAAAGGTGTCAATCTTTTTGGTATCAGGATGAAGCATGATTATTTTGACAAAGCATTGCGGGAAAAACAAACAGTAGACCAGGTGCTGAAAAATTTACCATCAGCCAATTTTGATCCTGAATTTTATAAAAAACATGAGCAGCAGATCGCAGCTTCTTTTACTTAATTGATCAATCTTTTTTAAAAAGTTTAAAAATTTTATTTTGGAAAATACAGATCATTCTATGTCACTGGCAACCCACGATGGTACTTATCATAGTACAAAACAGAAACTGGCTGTGGTACTTGGCCTGGTTGGTTTATTTATTATGGTGCTGGCACTGCTCAATGTAAATTTTCCCAATAAAGGGTTATGGCTTTCTCTTTCTTTAATAGCTATAGTGGGAGGTATTATTTTATTTTCCAATGCCATGTACCTATCTAAACCAGAAGGTATTCATTGGAATGGCACCTGGTTTAAAAGTATAAGTGGACGAGGCCTTTGGGGCTGGGGTTTGGGAATAGTACTTACCATGTTTTATGTGGTTATTTATTGGTTTCCACAATACCTGGGATATAATGCGAAAGGTGAAAGTGCAGGTTTTGTAGCCTTTTTTGATCCGCTTAGTTATCTTATTAATGGCCATGCAGCCTCTCAATGGTTTATGTATGGAACACTCTATACAATTGCTATCCTGGGCTTTGGCTATAAATTTATTTTAAAATACCGGTATAACAGATACCAGGTCATCCGGACTTTTTCTGTCATGTTTTTCCAGCTTGGTTTTGCTTTTCTGCTACCGGAAATCCTGGCAAAACTAAATCCTGATAAACCTTATTTTGGAGACCCGAAAAACATGTGGCCACTCAATTATTATTTCTTTGATAAAAACAATGTAGAAGGAATGGTAAACTCAGGCAATTATGGCATGTGGATGTTGATCATTGGATTGTCAATGATCTTTATCATTTCCCCGATCCTTACTTATTTCTACGGTAAGCGATGGTATTGCAGCTGGGTATGCGGTTGTGGCGGGCTGGCAGAAACTGCAGGAGATCCTTTTCGTCATCTTTCCGATAAGTCAGAGAAAGCCTGGAAGTTTGAGCGCATTATTATTCACAGTGTCCTTGTATTTGTTTTTGTGATGACGGTGGCTGTCATTTATTCTTTTCTAAATGATGATCCTGCAATCAGTATTATTACAAAAGATCAATTCATTTTTGGCATCGTGATCTTTATTGCATTGCTCATTTCTGCCCTGTACATTTTTAAAAGAAAAAAGCTGGATAAAGATGCAGTGTACACTATGGTGAGTTTAGGTATTATAATGATTGCTGTAATCTTCATCAATTATTTTAGTGGCTCCCGTAAGATATTTTTTGCGGATGCTGACAAATTGAAACAATGGTATGGCTTCTTTATCGGGGCAATGTTTAGTGGTGTCATAGGTGTAGGGTTTTATCCCATGATGGGAAGCCGTGTGTGGTGCCGCTTTGGGTGCCCGATGGCGGCTATACTTGGTTTGCAGCAAAGGGTATTTTCCAGGTTTCGTATCACTACCAATGGTGGTCAATGTATCAGTTGTGGCAATTGCAGCAATGCCTGTGAGATGGGAATAGATGTAAGAGATTATGCACAACGTGGAGAAAATATTGTCCGTTCCAGTTGTGTTGGTTGTGGTATTTGTTCTGCAGTTTGCCCTCGTGGGGTTTTAAAACTGGAGAATGGCAAAGAGAAAGGGAGGATCAATAATGAAACTATTCCACTGGGAAATAGTATTGATGTAAAAGAAATGTTACGGAACCATGAAACTGGCAGATAAAATTATCTTAAGCATAATTTTTGAAGTACATAGTATATGAAATATTGGAAATTACTTTCTCTTCTCTTAATTTTTAATTTAGTTATAGCTATATCTTTTTGTTCTGCCCAGAAGCTGGAAATTGTAATGGATGAAAATGTGATCTCACCCGGAGATTCACTTTATTTTACTGCTAATTATACCGCTGCCCCTGGCAATGATAATCCTGCTACACTACTCATGATGGCTATAGATGATAGCTTTAGGATCTGGGAAAAAAGATTTCCTCTTTTGGGGGAACCGATTAAAGTGTCTGTTTATGTACCTGTAAACATGCCTAAAGGAAATTACAGGCTGCGCTTCGAGGTGATGCAAAATTTCTTTTCTTTCACCGGCAAAGTACAATCTCCCGGAGACTTGAAATCTTTACAGGCTACATTGGTCACCAATGACGGAAGTTATTTGCAAAAAGATTTAACCGTCTTACCTGATAGTACGTTTACTTTTACAAACGTGCTTTTTGCAGATGATGCCTTGCTTTCATTTACCAACAAAAAAGTTAACCGTGACCTCATAGATATTGCCGCCATCAGGGTATTGGATTCTACTGTAAAGAATATAAATCCCGTAAATAAATTCATTTACATAGGGCAAAAAAATAAAGCAAATATTAAGATTCTGCAAAATGAAGTTGGCACAAAGCCGCTGGATTATTTCGATCAGACACATATGTTAGAAGTGGTAAGGGTAGTAACCAACACAAAAACTCCTGCACAGAAATTTAATGAAGAATATAGCACTGGCGTCTTCCGTGCACAGGATGAAAGACTGTATGACATGATGAATGTTTCTACCGGTTATTTTAATGTGCTGCAATACCTGCAGGGAAGAGTAGCCGGCATGATGGTTAATTCCTTTACGGGTGTAGCCATCTGGCGTGGTCAAAGGGTGCAGTTTTATGTAGATGAATTTCGTGCTGACATGTCATTGGTGCAAATGATTCCGGTTGCAGACATAGCTATTGTAAAAGCTTATCCACCGCCTTTTTTTGGCAACCTGGGCGGTAGCGGAGGTGCAGTGGCCATTTACACCAGGCGGGGCAGGAGCTTTGAAAACACAGGAAATAACACTTTCAGGGTTTATGGGTACACTCCACTTCGGTCTGCATTTTCTGCAGAACCTTCCAGGTAATACCGGATTTTATTTTTCTAAAATTATCTTTACCGGGCAGAAATAAATCTGCGGGAGCATGACACACAAAACCAAGGGAATCGTTTTGCGCACCATTAAATATGGTGAAACCAGCCTGGTGATCACTATGCTCACAGAACTTTTTGGGGTACAAACCTACCTGGTAAATGGCGTAAGAACGGCAAAAAGAAGTGGTAGTAAAGCCGCCATGTATCAGCCGGGAGCGATCCTTCAATTAGAAGTTTACCACAACGACAGGAAGAACATGCAGCGGATAAAAGAAGCTGAGTGGTCGTTTCTTTTCAAAGAATTGTTTAATGATGTCATTAAAAATTGTGTGGCGCTTTACATGATAGAGCTGATCTATAAACTGGTAAAACAACCCGAAGAAAACGCTGATCTTTTTTATTTTGCAGAAGATGCGCTACAACATTTGGACACTGCTACAGAAACCGAAGTGGCTAATTTTCCCTTATTTTTTACAGTTCACCTCCCGGAATTTTTCGGATTCAAGATCAGTAATGCGAGTCCTCAAATGCAGGCACATAAAGAACTATACCTTGATCTGCAGGAAGGTAGTTTCACCCTGCAACTGCCACCACAAGTACATTATATACAGGGAGAGGATGCACATACTATTGCAGAGTTGCTAAAAGTGCAACAGACACATGAGCTAAATGAATTAAAACTCAACAGGCTAAAAAGAAGAGAACTCATTGCTCAGCTCATGATCTACTACCAGATGCATGTGCCGGACTTTACACCACTGCGCACTTTACAGGTAATGAATGATATCCTGTCTTAATGGCGGATAAAAAATTGGGTATAGTTTTTCCTTTACTCTCCGTATAAAATAACCATATTGGCAAAAAGTATAAAAACGCTTGAGGGTTCACATAAAAATCGAACATCCATCCGGGATTCATTCCTGGCTTTTAAATTCATTCCAAGGTTCTTAAAGGAGATCTGGGAGACAAGTAAAAAGTTGTTCCTTTTAAATATTGCAGGACGCCTGATCACAGCCTTTAGTCCGGTAGTAATTCTTTGGGTTGGAAAAATAATCATTGATGATATTGTTGGCATTATTAATAAAACAAACGAAGATCCTTCCCGCATCTGGTTTTATGTAGCACTGGAATTCGGAATTGTGATCTTCACAGACGTCATCACCCGAATGGTTTCCCTGAGCGACAGTTTACTCGGCGACTTGTATTCCAATAATTCTTCAGTACGCATCATCAAAAAAACAAATGAACTTGATATCAGTCAGCTGGAAAGCCCTGATTTCTATGATACACTGGAGAGAGCGAGAACACAAACTACAAAAAGGGTAAGCCTGATGAGCAGTCTTCTGGGACAGTTGGAAAGCCTGATCAGCATCATTACATTGGTAGCAGGCCTGGTTTATTTTGCTCCTTTTCTCATCGTTATTCTTTTACTCAGTATCATTCCTTCTTTTATCAGTGAAGTACGGTACAGTTCTCAGAATTATTCACTTACCCGCAGCTGGACGCATGAAAGAAGGGAGCTGGATTACCTGCGTTATGTTGGAGCAAATGACAGCACAGCAAAAGAGATCAAGCTGTTTGGCCTGGCAAATTTTGTAGCTGACAGGTTTAAAAATCTTTCTGATCAGTATTATAAACTCAATAAATCCCTGGCGGTAAAACGTTCTTCTTTCGGCGCATTATTCAATAGCCTGGGGATACTTTCTTACTATGGCGCTTATGTTTTTATTATTTACAGGGTGATAAATGGGTCTATTACGATTGGTGAACTTACTTTTCTCAGTGGCTCATTCAGTCGCTTAAGAGGTAGCCTGCAGGGCTTTTTCATCGGCTTCACCCGAATATCAGAAAATGCTTTATACCTGAAAGATTATTTTGAATTTATAGATTTTAAAGTAGAAAAACCAGCAGAAAAATTATTAGCCGTTCCGGAAAAATTAAAAATTGGTTTTCGCTTCGATAAGGTTTGTTTCAATTACCCAGGGAGTGAAGTACAAATACTCACAGACATTAGTTTTGAATTAATGGCCGGAGAAAAAATGGCTTTTGTGGGAGAGAATGGTGCAGGTAAAACAACTTTGATTAAATTACTCCTTCGTTTTTATGAGCCTACTTCTGGTGCTATTTTCCTGGATGGGATTGATATAAAAAAGTTTGATAAACAGGACTACCAGAAAATGTTTGGCGTTATTTTCCAGGATTTTTTTAAGTATGAATTCACGGTAAAAGAGAATATTGCTGTGGGTAAAATAGAAGAAGTAGAAAACATGGAGCGAATAGAAAACGCAGCAGCATTAAGTCTTGCAGACGAAGTAGTAAATATTATGCCGATGGGTTACAGCCAGCAATTGGGCAAGAGATTTACCAAAGGGCAGGAACTTAGCGGTGGTCAGTGGCAGAAAATTGCACTCGCCCGGGCCTATATGAAAGATGCCGAAGTGTTGATCCTTGATGAGCCAACAGCAGCACTCGATGCAAGAGCAGAGTATGATGTGTTTAAAAGATTTATTGCACTTACACATGGTAAATCAAGCGTGATCATCAGCCACAGGTTTAGTACAGTAAGAATGGCTGACAGGATACTCGTCCTTAAAAACGGATTGGTGTCAGAGATAGGGACGCATGAAGCACTAATGAACAATAAAGCATTATATGCTGAGTTGTTTTCTTTGCAGGCTGCGGGTTATAAGTAAATCAAAGGATTCTTTCTGCAAAAGCTTCCGCAGTTAAATGATTGTTGTCAGAATTTTTTAGACAAACTATTCCTGGTTTTTTTCCGGGAGAAAAGCTACCAAATTGTTCAGCGATACCAAGGCTTTCGGCACCATTTAGCGTAGCCCACCTAAGTATTTCTTCTAAAGGAATATCCTGGAAATTTATAGAAATAGTTTTCATTTCTTCCACAATACTAAGAGTTGTATTACTGGCCAGGCTATCTGTTCCCAAACAAATATGTTGGTTGGTTTTCCTGAATAGTTTTACAAGAGGAAGTTTATTTTCTATGTATAGGTTCGCATTTGGACAAAGACAAAAAGAAATTCTTTTTTTCAACGCTTCATCTAAAATCTCCAGGTCTTCTTCATTTGTAAAACTATTGTGTACGCTGATAATTTTCTGGTTCTCTGTAAATTCATTTACCCAAAACTGAAAGCTGTTTTTACCGGGTGCTGAAAAATTGCTTATGTCAATTCCCAGGTTTTTATACAGGTTAAGAAAATCTCCGGAACCGGTTTTGTACAATTCATTTTCTGCACCTGACTCCTGGTTATGTATACTGATTATTTTGTGTTGAGTTTCAGTATTCAGAAGGCTGAAAAGTTTTTTCCCTACTGAATAAGGAGCATGTGGGGTAAGTGTAGCAGGAAATTGAGGAAGCCCATCATCAAAGAATTGTAGTATTTGTTTTCCTGCCTCCATTCTGCCCTCAGCACCAGCATCTACAAAACCGCTGAGCTCAACAAAATTTTTCCACCAGGTACTGCTGTTTTGTTTTAATGGAATACTGTCTGCAGTATTACATATGTCCCCGACTGCCACGATGCCTTCATTGTACATGGCCAAATCCGCTTTTTGCATAGCAGCCTGTTTTTCTTCCTCATCCACATTCCTCAGGCTTATCACTTGTTGAACAAAATTTACAAGTCCTGTATGTTGGGGGATTTTGTTGTAGAGATGACTAAGTTCAATATGACAATGGGCATTCACAAAACCAGGGCAGATAATACCCGGAAAATCCTCAATATCTTTTTCATTTTCCCATGTATTCCTGATCTCTGCAACTACGCCATCCTTGCCTGTTACCAGCACAATATTTTCAGGCAGAAATTTCTGCCCGTCAAAAATGCTTGCTCCTTTAATTTTTCTAAACAAATTGAATGGTTGAGATACTGTAAATTTGCGCAAAATAAAATAAAGTCAAAAGAAACCGAAGCGGATTGATTCCCTTCATTATCTTAGGTTGAAAAGATAAGTTGAAACAACTTGCAACTTTCTAACCCACAACTTACAACAATACGATGCTCGATAAGTTAGACGCCATAAAAGCAAAATTTGATGACCTGGGAGTAGCCCTCACCAATCCTGAGATTGTGAGTGACAATAAGCGGTATAGTACTATGAGTAAAGAATACCGCAGCCTGGAAAAAATTGTGAATGCACGGAATGAATATGTGAAAACGCTGGATGATATTGAATTTAATAAAGATGTGCTGAACGACACCGATGAAGAAATGCGTGAACTGGCAAAAATTGAATTGCCAAAGCTCGAAGAGCAAAAAGAAGCACAGGAAAAAAGCCTCCGGACCATGCTCATCCCCAAAGATCCTTATGATGAAAAAAATGCCATATTGGAGATACGTGCCGGTACGGGTGGTGATGAAGCCTCGCTTTTTGCTGGAGATTTGTTCCGTATGTATATGAAATATTGTGAAAAAATGAATTGGAAAACTGCCTTACTAAGCGAAAGTGAAGGTACAGTAGGAGGGTACAAGGAAGTACAGGTAGAAATAACGGGGGATGATGTGTATGGAACGATGAAATTTGAAAGTGGCGTACACCGGGTACAGCGTGTTCCTGATACAGAATCGAGCGGCAGGGTGCATACAAGCGCAGTAACTGTAGCTGTGATGCCTGAGGCAGAAGAAGTAGATTTTGAGTTGAAGGAAAGCGATGTGAAAATGGAAACTGCCCGAAGTGGTGGCGCAGGTGGACAAAACGTAAATAAAGTAGAAACTAAAGTCTTTTTAACCCATAAGCCTACAGGGCTAGTGGTAATGTGTCAAACGGATAGGTCACAGTTAGGCAACAAACTAAAGGCTATGGAAATGCTTCGAACTAAGTTGTATGATGAAGAAGTAAGAAAAGCTGAGGAGGCCATATCACACTTACGTAAAAGTTTAGTGAGTACCGGCGACCGGAGTGCAAAGATCCGGACCTATAATTTTCCGCAGGGAAGGGTGACTGATCACCGTATAGGGCTTACGGTATATAACCTTGATAGCGTGTTGAATGGAGAAGTGGGAGAATTCCTGGATGCATTACAGTTTGCAGAAAATGCAGAAAAACTAACAGTCTCTTCTTAAGAGTATCATTGAATTACGGATAGTAATTAAACATAAACTGGGGAATTCTGGAAAATATTCCCCGATTTAGAATTTCCCGTATAATTGTTTTTCCAACCCGGCTGACTTTCTGTAACCTAATACAGTAGAGGGTTGTAGGGGATAATTTGGTCTTCAGGAGACTATTTCTTTTAGCATTGAAATCTTTTTATGCTGTTTTACCATACTGTCAAAAATAGTGGCACCTCATTTGTAATATTTGAAGTGAATCTCAATTAATAAAAATTTTAAGATTTTCTCATAAGCAGTTAGTTTTGGTAAAACGGCCTTTGTTTCTACAAGGGCTCTTTTTTTGCTATCAACTTTCCTTCAGAAAAAATTAAAACAAAAACAAGACTTATCTCGTACTTAAACCGGCAGAAGAATCCAAATCCATGGTATAGCTTCCATTATCTGGTTCAATTAATATAAATTTGTGACGAAAATAAAAACAGGGTGGCTATAATAGACGCAGAAAGAAAATCTTTTTTTAAAAAACTGGCAAAACGTAAAAGCCTGCAGGTAGATGATACGACAGAAATGAGTTTCATTGACCACCTCGAGGCTTTGCGCTGGCACCTGGTGAGGGCAGTTTTGGTTTGGCTGGCAGCAGTAATTTTCATGTTTATCAAGATAGATTGGATGTTTGATAACGTGATTTATGCACCGGCAAGAAGTAATTTTGTTACTTACGGAGCCCTGTGCCGTTTTAGCCATTGGCTGGGTTTGGGAGATTCTTTATGTATGCCTCCGGTAAATATTCCACTACAGGGTAATACAGTAAGTGGTCCATTTATGTCGGCCATATCCATTTCCATGATCGGTGGGCTTATCATTGCCTTTCCATATTTATTCTGGGAAGTTTGGCGTTTTATCAAACCTGCCCTTTCTGAAAAAGAAAAAAGATATAGCCGTGGAAGTATTTTATGGGTTTCACTTTGCTTTTTTACCGGTGGAGCTTTTGGTTATTATTTACTGGCTCCTTTTACATTTAATTTCCTGGCAAATTTTAAGCTGGGTACCACCACTGCCTATAATTACCTACCTACTCTTGATGACTACATTGATACCATCAATAATATTATTCTCGGTTGCGGACTTGCTTTTGAGCTCCCGGTCCTTGCTTATGTATTGGCCAAGATCGGTTTGATTAATGCAAAACTCCTAAAGAAGTCCCGCAAGTATGCTTTTGTGGTCATACTTATCGTCGCGGCAGTAATTACTCCCTCTCCGGACTGGACCAGCCAGGCGCTTGTTTCCCTGCCTTTGCTGTTGCTGTTTGAACTAAGTGTGATCATTGTAAAGCGCATTGACAAGAAAAAAGCAGCAGAAGAAAAAGAACCTGAATGGAGTTAATCCTATAATTTCCTACACGGCTTAATCAGATTTAGGGCTTAGGTTCCAAAAAATTAAATTTACATTTGTAGCAGTAATTTTCATTACCATCACAGTTGTAAATATTCCACTATGTACGTATTTGATGCCAGTAAACCGATAGCTATTGGTTGCGATCACGCAGGATTCGATTGCAAAGAAGACCTAATCTCCATGTTGGAAGCAGAAAAAATGTTACTAAAAGATTTTGGTACATTCAGTAAGGAAAGTGTTGACTATCCGGACTTTGCTCACCCTGTAGCCAAAGCTGTAGAAGACGGCGAAGCAGCATTTGGTATCCTGCTTTGTGGTAGTGGAGAAGGGGTTTGTATTACTGCGAATAAACACCAGGGCATCAGGGCAGCTTTATGTTGGGGAGAAGAAATAGCAGAGCTAAGCCGTAAGCACAATAATGCAAACGTAATTTGTATTCCTGCAAGGTTTGTAAGGGATGGACTTGCAGAAAAAATGCTTGATATATTTATGAATACAAAGTTTGAGGGTGGCAGGCATGAACTCAGGGTGGATAAGATAGGGTGTTGAATCTCTGCTTAATTTTTAAAAAAAACTCCTTTAGATTATTTGTTTTTTTGCATATTGAAGACTGTGAATTTAATAAACAAGAAAAATAATATTGGTATCAACAATTATTTTTTTCATTTAATAAAACGTTTGCGGTTTTTTTTCCACCAATCTTTTTTTACGGATGCAGCAAGTTTGTCGGTCTGGAGCTGATTAGCTTTTCAACCGGCTGTGGCTACCTTATAACTGAGATAATCAACCATCTTCTGTATGTCTTATGTATCAATAGACGCTGCCAACAATGAACGAGGAACCATGAGCTATGAACCATAAAAACCCAACCGATAATTATTTATCTTTCATTTTTTAAAAACGAAAAACTGTCAATTGAAAAAACTTTTTATTCTCCTTCTTGTATCATCCTGTGCGGCAGGAAAATACGCTACCAAAAATGCTGCAAGCTCTGCAGCAACCATCACTACACAAGACCTGAAAAGCAAGCTGACCATTGTAGCATCTGCTGAGATGGAAGGGAGAGAAACCGGTACCGCAGGCCAACGCAAAGCAGCCGCTTATATAGAATCTCAATTCAAAGAAATAGGCCTGGAAAAACCCCAGGGACAAAGCGTTTATCAGCAATTTTATCCCCTTTATGAAGACAGCTTGCTAAAAGCCAACCTGACTGTAAATGATGTGCCGGCAGTTTATGGAGATGATTTCCTGATGCAGGTAAATATGAATCCGAATGCAAAAATCACCGGCGGAAAAGTTGTATTCGTTGGTTATGGTATAGAAGATTCTTTATACAATGATTATGCAAATGCAGATGTAAAAGGGAATATCGTGGCATTTTTTAACGGCGAACCAACGAAGGATGGTAAGTCTTTTCTTGCGGGAAATAAGCTTTACAGTGAGTGGACTTACCCTGGAATAACAAAAAAACTGGAACTCGCTAAATCTAAGGGAGCTATCGGCGCATTGCTGATAAATACTACCGGTAAAGGTTTTGATCAAAGAACCAGTGACCGTAGCCGGAAGAGTAATATGTACTATCCTGAAACCCTGGAATCAGATCTGCTGAGTGTAGCTGCCATAAGCCGCAGCCTGGCAACAAAGATCATCGGCAATAGTTTTGATGCAAATAAATATTTATCAATAGCAGATAAAAAAGAAATGTTTTTAGGAGCTGCTCCAATGGCAAATACCAAGATCAGTATTGACTTTCTGAAAGATCAGAAAGTAACTGAGGCTAGTAATGTAATTGGTGTTATTCCCGGTACTGATAAAAAAGATGAATATGTTTTTGTTACCGGGCATTATGATCACCTTGGTATAAGAGGAGATAAAATTTACTATGGTGCAGATGATGACGGAAGTGGGACTGTAGCTGTGATAGAAATGGCTGAAGCATTTATGCACGCAAAAATGAATGGAAAACCACCACGCCGCACCATGGTATTTATGACTGTAAGCGGTGAGGAGAAAGGGCTTTGGGGCAGTCAGTATTATTCAGATCATCCAATATATCCGCTGGATAAAACAACAGTTGACCTCAATATAGATATGGTAGGGCGGGTAGATACAGAAAGAACCACAGGTGATACCCTGAACTATGTGTATGTAATAGGACATGATAAGCTAAGCAGCGATCTTCAAAAAATAAATGAAGCAGCCAACAGGAAATCCTCAAATATTACACTCGATTATAAGTTCGATGATCCGGAAGATAAGAACCGCATTTACTACCGTAGCGATCATTATAATTTTGCCCGCAAAGGTGTTCCTATTTTATTTTTCTATGATGGCATGCTAAAGGCTGATTACCATAAACCAACAGATACAGTAGATAAAATTAATTTTGACCTGTACAAAAAAAGAGTAGATATGATCTACTACACTGCCTGGGAAATGGCAAATAGAAATGCGATGCTTAAAAGAAATATGCCGTTGAATGCAGGGACACGGTAAAAAGTAATAAATCCGGAAAAAAAATATTGAAAACAAAATGTAATGGTGCTCATTTCCTTTTGTAAACCTTTTAATCAACCCAATATGCTTATGAAAAATTTGTTTTATTTCAGTGTGATTTTTGTTTTAACTGCCTGTTATAGCCAGGTAAAAAACAACGAAACTGAAGCGGGGAACGAAACTTCATCAACACAGCCAGAAATCTCAGAAGGCAATAGTAGTGTTAAACATTTTAAAGGAGCACTATCTAATGGAATGAAAGGAGATTCGCTCAGCTTTGATGTATCTGCTGATGGAAAAAAATTGGAAAACCTAACATTCAAAGGATGGTGGAGGTGCAGTGGTAAACTTGAAATTCAGCGAGGTGTTGGCCCGGATGGTTTTTATGAAGTAAATAATGGCCATGTAGATGGACATATTTCTGAGCCGCCAAACGGAGGTTCTACTGCCTGGAGATTTGATATTAAAGCAGATATAGAAGGAAAAAAAGCTGTCGGAAATTTCCGAATGAATATTAATGATCTCGGATGTGATACTTATTTGCTGAAATTTGAAGCATTTGCAGAATAATTTTTTTTCTGTTTTTATACCCGTAGATTTACGATGATAACTCCCAGAAATCAATCAGGGCTTTAGCCGTAGGGCCTGCTGACAAAGGATTCTGGCCGGTAATCAGTAAGCCATCTACTTCTGTATGAGAGAGAAATGGTACAAGACCCGAGTGATAATCTGCTCCTAATTCTTTTAAGCGGTTCTCCAATGTATAAGGAATATTATCAGCCTTCATTGCTAGTTTTTCTTCCAGGTTAGAGAAGCCGGTTACTTTTTTTCCTTTCAATATTGAGGGATCTAATTCTGCAGCTTTAATTAAGGCAGCCGGGCCGTGACAAACAGATGCCACGGGTTTCCCGGTATTTAAAAAATCCAGGATCAACTGCCCGCTTTTTTCATTCGAAGCTAAATCGAACATTGGGCCGTGGCCGCCGGGGAAAAAGACTCCATCATAATCAGAAGCATTTACATGATCTAAAGTCACCGTAGTATTTAATATTTTTTGAGCATCCGGATCATCCTGGTATCTTCTGTTGGAGCCGGTAATGTTTTCTGTCAACTCACTCATGGGGTCAATTGGTGGTTTACCCCCTTTCGGGCTTGCCACAGTCACATCATATCTTTTATCAATAAATTCATAATAAGGATCTGTAAATTCACCAATCCATAATCCTGTAGTGCTGTCTGTATTTTCTAACTCCTCATGAGAAGTTACAATCATTAGAATCCTTTTCATGCTATGTTTATTTATAGATTAATAATATATAATCTAATCTCCAATGCAAGAAACGTACCCGCTCATGTTTACTAAAAATTCTACCAACCCAATACCCACGCAAAGATCAACGGCACTACAATAGTAGCATCACTCTCTACAATAAATTTTGGTGTATGTATGTCTAACTTTCCCCAGGTTATTTTTTCATTGGGAACAGCGCCACTGTAACTTCCGTAAGACGTTGTGCTATCACTTACCTGGCAGAAATAACTCCAGAAAGGCACGTCAGTCCATTCAAGGTCCTGGTACATCATAGGAACTACACAGATAGGAAAATCACCGGCTATACCGCCACCAATCTGGAAGAAGCCAACACCTTTTCCTTCGCTGTTGTTGCGGTACCAATCTGCCAGCCATACCATATATTCAATACCACCTTTTACAGTTGTAGCTTTCAATTCATTCTTGATGACATACGAAGCAAAAATATTTCCCATGGTGCTGTCTTCCCAGCCCGGGCAGATAATAGGAATATTTTTTTCAGCCGCAGCCAGCATCCAGCTGTTCTTTGGGTCAATTTCATAGTATTGTTCCAGGTCGCCGCTCAATAACATTTTATACATAAACTCATGCGGAAAATATCGTTCCCCTGCAGTCTCTGCATCTTTCCAGATTTTTTCTATATGCTTTTGTAGCCTGCGGAAGGCTTCTTCTTCCGGGATGCAGGTATCAGTTACACGGTTGTAATGATTTTCCAGCAGATCCCATTCATCCTGCGGACTCAGGTCACGATAATTCGGAACTCTTTTATAATGGCTATGTGCCACCAGGTTCATGATATCTTCTTCAAGATTTGCACCCGTACAACTAATGATGCTTACTTTATCCTGCCGGATCATTTCGGCCAGGCTAAGCCCAAGTTCTGCGGTACTCATAGCACCTGCCAGGGTTATCATCATTTTTCCGCCTTCGTCTAAATGAGTTACATAACCTTTTGCTGCATCCATCAGCGCCGCTGCATTAAAATGCCTGTAATGATGTTCTATATATGTGCTTACGGGACCTTTCATTTTTTTTTGTTTAAAAGTTTAGTATTGTTTAGTGTGGTTGAGAATTGTTTAGTATTGTTTGGAAGTTTAGTATTGTTTAGTGTGGTTGAGAATTGTTTAGTATCGTTTAGAATTGTTTAGGAGTCTAGTAAGTTTAGAGGGTTTAGAAAGTTCAGTTTAGTTTTTTTGCCTCAAAGATTTCCATTTCCATTTCATTTTCCTATTTCGCTTCATTTTCTATTTTGTGAAATCTTCGATTTTTACTTTTTACTTTTTATTTTTTACTTCATGAACCATGAACCATCCCCCATGAACCATGCCCATCCCACAAAAATAGTCCTTTAAAAATTTATCCTCAAACCCAAAACACTTCTATATTTTTCATCCTACATTTACTAAATGAATTTATTAGCCCATGCGGCACTTTCTTTTAATAATAAAGATATTCTTACCGGGAACATGATCAGTGATTATATAAAAGGCAAAAAACAATATGAATTGCCGCCGCTGATTCATGCCGGATTGGTACTCCATCGTGCAATAGATAGTTTTACAGATGCACATGATAGCACCAGGGAGATGAAATTAATGTTTGCCCCCGCCTATCGCCTTTATTCCGGTGCATTTGTAGATGTAGTCTATGATTATTTCCTGGCAAATGACAGCAATGAATTTATTGATGAAATTTCTCTTTTCGGGTTTACACAAAGCACTTATTCGATGCTGCAGGAAAATGAGGCTTGGTTTGGGACTACATTTTCAGCTATGTTTCCATATATGAAACTGCAAAATTGGTTGTATAACTACCGTACTGATGCAGGAATACAGAAAAGTTTCACCGGGTTGAAAAATCGCAGCAGGTATATTACAGAAATAAAAACTGCTGACAGTATTTTCCTGGAGAATAAACAGAGAATGCAGCCTTTATACGCAGCATTTTTTCCTGATGTTAAAAAATTTGCAAAGGATAAATTGGCGGAAATTTTAGGTACCCGTGGGTTATCTTTGAATTGATGGCGGCACATTGATAATAAATTCAATTTGCAGCTATCCTAAATAAATTTTTTTGATGTGGCTTTGCGAATGCAAATATCAAAAGGCCCAAAACACAATAAGAAAATGAACAGAATTGTACTAGTAGTTTTAATGTTGATTAGTTTTTCAGTTATCTCTTCAACATCCTTGCAGGCACAGGATAAAAAAGCTGAGCCTGAAGTAGACAAATCTCCGTTGGATGTTAGTTATTTCCCGGTAAATTTTCCCATGCTGAAGTTGCAGGATAAAACCTCAGAAAGCTTAAAAGCCAGGGTAATATATAGCCGTCCGCAGATGAGTAACAGGAAGATATTTGGTAACCTGGTAGAGTACGACCGTGTATGGAGGTTGGGTGCTAATGAAGCAACTGAAATTGAATTTTATACAAACGCAGTTATCAATAATGTAAAAATTAAAAAAGGCAGGTATTCGTTGTTTGCCATACCTGACTCTGCTAACTGGACCTTTATCCTGAATCGTGAGACTGATATCTGGGGCTCATTTCGCTACAGTGAAGCAAAAGACGTTGTGCGATTGAAAGTACCAGTGCAGCAACGCACAGAAAGTCTTGATTTTTTCACCATATACTTTACAGGAACAGGAAATAATTCCAAACTTATAGCTGCATGGGATAAAGTACAGGCTGCACTTCCCATTTCTTTTCAATAATTTGCGACATGCAAAAATGTTTTATGAAGTATAGTTTATTCGCTTTATTGTGTGTGGCTATGGTAGCCTGCAATTCTAAAAAAGCTGAAGTAAAAACCGAAGAAAATGATAGCGGAACTCTCGTAAATGGAAAAAAAAATCCTTACGTAAACCTGGATCAATCCCCTATGGACATGAGTTATTTTCCTGTAGATTATCCGATTCGTAAGATGAATAAAGATGTGATAGAACCACCTGTAGCCAGGGTATTATATAGCCGTCCGCATAAGAAAGGAAGAACAATTTTCAGCGCTGATTCTTCCAGTCTTTGTCCTTATGGTGCAGAATGGCGCCTGGGTGCAAATGAAGCAACTGAAATTGATTTTTATAGAGCGGTAAATATCGGTGGAAATAATATTCCTGCCGGCCGGTATGTAATGTATTCCATTCCTAAAGAAGATTCCTGGATCATAGCATTGAACACTAACCTGGATACCTGGGGACTGCATATGGATACCAGCAAAGATGTGATGCGTATTCAGATCCCAACAATGGAGCAGAAGCCAATTGTTGAAGATTTTACAATGATGTTCGTGCCTGCTACTGATGGTGCAACGCTCTTAATGGCCTGGGATAACGTAAAGGCAGAATTGCCTATCAAATTCATGTAATTTTTTTTTCAACTGCGCCATTCAATTTCTAAACTGTCTTTTCCTTCTGGAAAACTTATCTTTCACCTTGCATTACGATGACTAAGATTTTGTACACTCATCGGGGTTTAATAATTTTTACTTTTTAATTTTGACTTTTCTATGTGCGGCATCGCTGGTATCCTTTCTCCAAATCCCGAACACACTGGCAGGCAGCGCTTACAGGCTATGGCCGATGCTCTGGCCCACCGTGGACCCGATGGAGAAGGTTTCTGGCATAATCCATCCGGCATTGTAGGATTGGCCCACAGAAGGCTTTCCATTCTTGACCTTACTGACGCCGCAGCTCAACCAATGCATTACCTGATGCGATATAGCATTGTGTATAATGGAGAAATTTATAATTATAAAGAGCTAAGAAAACAACTTGAAAACTCGGGACATGAATTTCTCAGTACCGGGGATACAGAGGTTGTCCTGGCTGCTTATGCCCAGTATGGAGAAGACTGCCTGAAGCAATTCGAAGGCATGTTTTCATTTGCCATATGGGATGAAAAAGAACAAACTTTATTTTGTGCACGGGATCGGTTTGGAGAAAAGCCATTTTATTATTTCCGGCAGGGAGAAGAATTTTATTTTGCCAGCGAAATGAAAGCTTTGTGGGCATTGGGCATTGGTAAAGAAACAAACAGAAATATGATGGGCAGGTACCTCGTACTTGGCCATGTGCAGAATCCATCTGATAGTTCGGAAACTTTTTATGAAAACATATACAGTCTTCCACCGGGAACTTTTATAAAATATAATGCCAGCACCCAGCGCTGGGACATTCAGGAATATTTTTTTTTGAGGAAAGAAGTTTCTGTTTCCATCAAACAGGCCGACGCAGTGAGCATTACCAATACCTTATTACAAAATAGTGTGGCTCGGTGTCTGCGCAGTGATGTTCCTATAGGCAGCAGCCTTAGCGGGGGACTTGACAGTAGCACAATAGCCGCTTATGTCCAGGCGCTGCACCAGAATTCTTTCCAAACATTTTCGGCTGTATTCCCGGGTTTTGACCGGGACGAATCTGCGCATATAAAACAAATTACTTCTAATTTTTCATTGCCTAATTATGCTATAACCCCCACTGCAGAAGGGTTAGTAAATGATTTTGAAAAACTTTGCTGGCACCAGGAAGAGCCTTTTACATCCTCCAGTATTTATGCCCAATACAAAGTATATGAAAAAGCAAGGGCTGAAAATGTTCCCGTATTACTGGACGGGCAGGGTGCAGATGAAATATTTGGTGGTTATATAAAATATGTACACTGGCACCTTCAGTCCCTGGTGAGTAAATCAAAATTTGGCGCAGCTTCGAAAGAACTTTCTTTGTTTAGAAAATATGGGCATAAGGTTCCATGGGGGATAAAAAACTATGTAGCAGCTTTCCTTCCTGCCCATACTACCATGTTTTTGGAAAGCAGAGAGCACAAAAAACTGAAGAACAGTCTTTTTCTAAATGAAGAATTTGCTGCCGGTTTTGTTACAGACACTTATGGTATAGAAAAGCCAACTGTAACCAAACTGAATGATATCCTACATTTCAATATGGTGCAAATGGGCCTGCAGGAATTACTTCGGTATGCTGACAGAAATAGTATGGCGCACGGGGTAGAAGTGAGGTTGCCATTTTTAAATACAGCACTGGTGAAATTTATTTTTTCTTTACCTGCTTCCTGTAAGATAAAAGATGGCTATACCAAATCTCTCCTCAGAAAAACAATGCAGGGGAAACTCCCTGATTCTATTGTATGGAGAAAAGATAAAGTTGGCTTTGAAACACCACAAAAAAAATGGATGCAGGATCCATTATTGAAAGATTATTTGCACGAAGCCAAAAAACAACTCGTTGCAGAAAAATTCCTTTCAGAAAAATCGCTGCAGCAGTCACATAAATCTGTAGAAATTCACCAGGAGGGAAATGAAGCCTGGCGCTTTATCTGTGCAGCTAAGGTGATAAAAAAATAAAACTTAAATTTGCCCCTCATTTGCAGCAGGCATAGCCACTATTTACCTGCTTATTAAAAAAAAATAAAAAATTACATCCAGGATGAGCAATTATAAATTAGCCACAAAACTTATACACGCAGGAGCAGAACCTGATCCAAGTACCGGAGCCATTATGATCCCGATATACCAGACCAGTACTTTTGTACAAAAAGCACCCGGAGATAACCAGGGATATGAGTATGCCCGTAGTCAGAACCCAACCCGTACAGCATTGGAAACTGCTTTTGCAGCGATAGAAAACGCTAAATATGGTCTTGCTTTTAGCAGTGGAGTAGCAGCTACAGACGCTGTTATAAAGTTGTTAGCTCCGGGAGACGAAGTTGTAGCTGCTGCTGATATGTATGGTGGCACCTATCGATTGTTCACAAAAATCTTTGAGCGTTTTGGGATCAAATTTATTTATGTAGATACCACGAATGCAGAAAATGTAAAGACCGCAATCACCGATAAAACAAAATTGGTATGGATAGAAACGCCAACCAATCCCCTGATGAATATCACGGATATAGCTGCAGTAGCTGCCATCACAAAAGAAGCCGGAGTTTGGCTTTGTGTGGATAATACTTTTGCTACGCCTTACCTGCAAAACCCCTTAGATATGGGTGCAGATATAGTCATGCATTCTGCTACCAAATACCTGGGAGGTCATAGCGATGTCATACAAGGTTGCCTGATGATGAATGATGATTCGCTGAGAGACCAATTGTATTTTATTCAAAAAAGCAGCGGTGCTGTTCCGGGGCCAATGGATTGTTTCCTGGTACTGCGTGGAATAAAAACACTTGGTGTGCGCATGAAACAACATTGTGAGAACGGAGAGAAAATAGCGCATGCCATAAGGAATCATCCCGCCATAAAAGAAGTGTACTGGTGTGGCTTTACTGATCATCCAGGCTATGAAATTGCCAAAAAACAGATGCGTGGTTTTGGTGGTATGATGAGCTTTACATTGAAAGATGAAAGCATGGAGGCTTCCAATAAAGTAATGACAGGCACAAAATTATTTTCACTGGCAGAAAGTCTTGGTGGTGTGGAAAGCCTGATCAATCAGCCAAGTACCATGACGCATGCCAGCATACCAAGGGAAGAGAGATTAAAGAATGGCCTTACTGATGGACTCATCAGGCTGAGTGTAGGTATAGAAGATGCTGATGACCTGATAGCTGATCTTGTTGCGGCTATTGAAAGCTAACGCATGATACAGGTTACAGAAAAATTGGGTCGTTTTCTCAATGAAAAAGTAGCGGAATATAACCGGCCAACTTTTGTTGCTGCAGATCCTATAGCTGTTCCGCATGCTTTCCACAAAAAACAGGACATAGAAATTTCAGGTTTTTTTGCAGCAATTTTTGCCTGGGGCATTCGTACAACCATCATTAACAAGAGCCGGGAACTGATGCAGCGCATGGATAATGCGCCACATGATTTCTGCCTGCACCACACAGATAATGACCTGAAAAAATTACTGGGCTTTAAGCATCGGACTTTCACAGATACAGACCTGTTGTATTTTATTTCTTTTTTTAACATGCACTACAGCAATCATGAAAGCCTGGAATCTGCATTTACCAGGTTTGCAAAAAAGGAAGACCGGAATATAAAAAACAGCCTCAATCATTTTTACGCTTATTTTTTTTCGCTGGAAGATGTGCCCCGGCGTACTTTAAAACATATAGCTTCTCCAAATAAAAATTCTACTTGTAAGCGGCTGAATATGTACCTGCGCTGGATGGTGCGGCAGGACAACAACGGTGTCGATTTCGGTATTTGGAAAAACATTTCTGCCTCACAACTGATGATACCTTTAGACCTGCATGTGGCAAGGGTGGCCCGGCATTTTGGTATGATAGAAAGAAAAGCTACAGACTGGCTTACTGTCGAGGAACTTACAGAACAGTTGCGGCAGCTGGATCCTGAGGATCCGGCAAAGTATGATTATGCCTTATTTGCCCTCGGAGTGCTGGAAAGATTTTAGTTTACTTTTACCGCAATGGACGACCTTTTGCTTCAATATTTTCAACTGCCAGCGGACTCCTCTGATCAGGATAAAAAAGCTGCTATTCTTGATCAGATCAATTTCCTGGTAAAAAACGACCTTCAGAAACTGATCTTCATTTTGTATAGGGTTGATGTAAATGAAAACAAAATGCGACACGCTTTGGAACAATCTGCAGGGACCGATGCTGCTGAGATCATCTATAACATGATAGTGGAAAGAGAAAACGAAAAAGCAGAAAGCCGGAAAAATAATACCATGCCTTTTGACAGAAATGCAGAGGAAGAATCCTGGTGACTTAGGCCCTTAAAAACTTTTTTCAATTATTCATCTCTAGTTGTCGGATTCAAGCATAAATTTAAATCCTAATTTATAGCTATCCAAGGTCTGCAGCTACATGAACATTTCTTTTAAAATTTTCTTCCAGGGAAATAAAAGTTTCTGTTCGTTCTATCCCCTTTATTTTCTGTAATTGGTCATGTAATATATAGCGCAGTTCATCTGTGCCTTTGCATACGATCTCTATAAACATGCTATAGTTACCGGTTATGTAATTCAACCTTACGATCTCTTTTATCTTCATCAATTCTGCGGCTACCTGATCGTAGAGAGAACTTTTTTCCAGGTAAACGCCTACAAATGCGGTGATATCATAACCGAGTTGAGTGATATCCACATTCATTCTTGTACCTTTTACAATCTTTAATTCCTGTAATTTTTTAATTCTTACATGAATAGTACCTCCGCTTACAAACAGTTTTTTACCAAGATCAGCGTAAGATATCTCTGCATTGTGCATCATTTCGTCAAGAATCTGCAGGTCTAATTTGTCAAGATTTAATTTACTCCCCATATCACAGGCAATTTTAAAATATTATAAATGAAACTAGTCCAAAATTAGTAAAAATCTAAATGTTTTAAAATATATTAAATATGTTTAAATGAAATGAAGAATATGCCTATTTTTGTGCACGAACAGTTCCGGTACAGATCGGGCCAATACTGTGGGGTGATGAAACTTTTGGCAGACATGCCCCCTTGTCTCGGGGGTGGAGATAACAGGACAAACGAAGTATAGAGCCATCCCGATGCAAATCGGGATGACCGGGGTCGACCACCGAACTTTGTATTTCAGCTAACTGCTCCGTGGAGGTTCGAACCCTTCCCCTACAGCGCTTTAAGAATTCCCGTTCATTTATTTGGACGGGTTTTTTTATGCAGAATAGTGAAAGAATTATTTACATTAGTATAATGAAACCTCTTCTACAACTGAAAATCTACCCTAAGCTATTCACGAAGTTGGTTTTAAGTTTTATTTTTTTTGCAATTATTGGTACTTTATCCCACGAATTCGGGCATTATTTGGCAGCCAGATATTTGGAATATGAGGCAAGAATTGACTACAGGTCAACTTGGATAACCGGTGGAGCGGGCTTTGATGAAATGGTTGAAATTGCAACTAAATATGATAAAGAAATACGGTCTGGGAAGCCATTCCCGGAAAAGTTGAAATATGAAATACTTGTTGCCAATTACGAGAAACATGATGTATTTATTGTAGCGGCAGGTCCTTTGCAAACAATGCTTACTGGTACATTTGGATTTATACTGCTCCTTATTTACACAAGAAAACAAAAACCGGAACTTATACTAAATTTTACATCTTGGCTTTTGGTCTTTTTAAGTTTATTTTGGCTTCGCCAAATTGCTTGTATGGTTACCGAAATATTTTTTTATTTACTCAATGGAGAATTTCATGATAGTGGCGACGAAGTAAAATTATCTCTGTATTATGCTTTGCCAGCTGAAACGATATATATGGTTACTTCATTGATTGGTGCCCTGATTGTTGGGTATGTAATCTTCAAAATTATTCCTGCAAACTATCGGTTTACTTTTTTACTGTCAGGAATAGTCGGCGGCTCTGCAGGTGCATTACTCTGGTTTGGCTGGCTTGGTCCATTAGTTCTGCCATAAACTCTTTTATTTTTTAGCTTCTCCTCATAATTTATCTTTGCCGAAATGGCACAGAAAAAATTAATACGATTCACACAATTAAGTGAACTCCCGAATGTAATGGAGAAGCCGGAAGGAATGAAAGGAAAATGGCGGGCTCATTTTAAGAATGAAAATCCGATTATATTAGAACTTGCCTGCGGCCGTGGTGAGTATACCATCGGTCTTGCAGCAATGCATCCTGAACAGAATTTTATCGGCATAGATATCAAAGGAAACAGGATGTACCTCGGTGCAAAAAAGGCTCTTGCCCAAAATTTAAATAATGCTGCTTTCCTGCGAACCGAAATAGAAAAGCTGACTGATTATTTTACCAAAGGCGAAATAGCAGAAATATGGATTACTTTTCCAGATCCACAGACACGTACTTCAAAGGCAAAGAAAAGACTTACTTATCCAAGGTTTTTACGATTGTATCGCCAGGTTTTAGAAGTGGGTGGAACCATTCACTTAAAAACTGATTCTCCTGAACTGTACAAATTTACACGTGTGGTTATTGATAGATATGAACTTGCTTTGCATGAATATTGCGAGGATGTTTATAAAGAATCCACCATGCCGGAACTCAAGATCCGTACACATTACGAAGGATTGGATATTGCCCGGAGTAACAAAATATTTTACCTTAACTTTTCTCTGCCGGAAGAATTGAAGGACACGGACAATGAATTAAAAATCTATTTGCAGGAAACTGAGAATCAATTGGTGGTAGATAAGTAAAACTTGATTGTAACTTCCCTCCAGCAATATACTGTTAACAGTAAAAACGCAATTCTTTTCTTTAATTTAAACTAATATGACTTACCAGGTAGACATACTAGATCCTAAAGCTGACAAACTCTTAAAAGACCTTGCAGACCTGAAATTAATCGCTATTTCAAAAGCGTCTGAAGACCCATTCTTTAATATTGTTGAAAAACTCCGAAAAAAAGCGTCGGCTAATCCGCCATCAATGGAAGAAATAACCAGTGAAGTAGAGAAGGTTAGGGCAAAAAGATATGCCAGCAAAAGCAAATCATAGAATCATTATTGATACAAATCTCTGGATAAGTTTTCTGTTGACAAGAAAGTTTTATTTAATTGATACTCTTTTTTCTGGATAGTAAGATTACACAATAATTGCAGTTTCATAAATTTCTGTTTAGATCATCTTTAATAAAGGATTTACTTGTATTTATCTACGCAGTTTTTTACAAATTACAAGTATTTTTACCCACATTATTTTTACATGAGCAAATTGGTAGAAGGAGAGGATATGTATTTTAATCCGAATGGCTATATGGTCTTCACAAAGGAATACCTGCTGGAAAGGAATTATTGTTGCGGAAACGGTTGCAAGCATTGCCCGTATGATTATAAAATGGTACCGGAACCACGTAAGTCACTACTTTTAAAACAGCGGCAGGATGAAGAAAAAAATACAGAAGGAGAATGATCTTCCGCCAGCAATGAATACCCAGAAAGAGTATAGTTTTTTCCAGGATGTATATGCTGTAGTAAGGCAGGTGCCTAAAGGGCGGGTAACTACTTATGGTGCTATAGCAAATTACCTTGGCACAAAACTTAGTGCAAGAATGGTAGGCTGGGCTATGAACGGAGCTCATGTAATACATCCTGAAGTACCGGCACAACGAGTAGTAAACAGGAACGGAATGCTCACCGGCAAACAACATTTTGGATCTCCCACCCGCATGCAGGTACTGCTGGAAAAAGAAGGGATTAAAATAGAAAATGATACGGTACAAAATTTTAAAACAATTTTTTGGGATCCTGCAATTGAACTGGGAATATGATCACATTATTTAATAATTATTATGGCAGCAAATAAACTGGAAGGAAGTGTATCTTATGTAAATCATGAGAAGCAATACGTGATGATAGAGTATGAGGCCGGTGGAAAAAAACGTAATGTAAAAGGTACGACCAAAGACCATCAGCATATTTTTACTATTGGTGATATAGTTGGATTTCGCCTGGATCATATAGCTGGTACAGATAAGCAGATGGCCGGGGATATGGAATTCAGGTTTAACTCACAGATGGATGTACTGCTGCAGAAAGCAAAGTTGAACAATAGTTTCCTGGGCTATTTGAAACAGGTAGATGATGATTTTTTTGTAAAGGAGATAGAGAGTTATTTGTTTTTCAAGATGAACCTTTCCCGCTGGCAATTGGCGCCAAAAGAATCTAAAATAAATGAACCTGTCGCTTTCTTCCTGGATAATATTGATAAAAAAGCACCTGTAACAGCAGTGCTGTTCGACAATGATTATTTGCCGGAATTTCACCAGGCCATGAAGTTGTATAAAGCCAAAACCCCGATAGAATCTGAAGTATATAAGGTTTCACCCCACGGTATTTACCTGAACCTGATTGGTGATGCTTTGCAGGGAAAAATTCCTGCTGATACCAAAGGATTAGAAAATGTGAAACCGGGGGATAAGATATCGGTAATCATAAGTTTTTTAAGTAAGGATAAAATTGTGGTAACTCCTGCAGAGTGATCAGTCAAAATCACCATCGTGCAGCCCGGCCTGGATTTGCGCCTTAATCATATTTGGCCTCAGCAAAATAAAATAAATAATAAGCGCTCCTCCCAGCATTAAAAATGCAATTCCTGTGGTGAGGATATAGCAGACAATGCAGGTAAGCACTGCCATTTCCAGAATGACCCAGGTCTTTATGAGTGCCTCCCTGTAAAGCGTCATTCTTTTTTCTGCTTCAGCTGTATTTTTTATGATGATGATCTTTTTATCAAAAAGAATTTTAGAAAGAATGACGGCTGCACCGGCAATAATGATGGCAACAACTTGTAATATTTTCTCATCGATAATAGCAGGGTAATCAAATTTGTTTTCTCTGAAAAGGAAAATGGCAATGGTCATGAAGATGAGCATGCCGACGAGTAAAGCCAAATGAAGTATGCCGAGACCTTTAATAAACTGCTCTTTTTTCATCAATGAAATTTAATAAGGATTAGTAAAATGGTTCAATCATCAGGTAAACCACAACGCCACTTACGGCTACATAAAACCAAATGGGCCAGGTGAAACGTGCAAGTTTTTTATGCTTAACATATTCGCCGGTAAGTGCCCTGTAAGCTGTAAATAAAATGAATGGCAATACAATTCCGGCCAATGGAATGTGCGTGAGCAAAATGACATAATAGATATACCTGCTATTTCCTACAGCAGCTTTTTCTGCATCAGAAATAATATTATCGTGATTGATGTCTCCAAACTTTGTGGCATCGCTGAGCAGGTGATGGGCAATATAGCTAAGTAGGAATAACACAGAAAGAACTATAGCCACCAACATGATTTTTTTATGCAAAAGAAAGTTTCCTTTTTTTACTGCCCACAAAGCCGCGATCAGTAACACAGCCACAGTAGCATTAATACTGGCATTTGCTGTAGCAAAAGAATGAACGTTAAAAGGAAGATTTATTTCCAATTTTACATTTGCCAGAATGGTTACAGCGGCAAATACAATGATAGACACTGACCAAATTAAAATATTGGCAGCCCGGTCATTTTGTTTTAGTGCAGGTTGAAGCATGTTTTGGTAAGATTGTAAGTTTGGTTTTTAGCTGTTGTATTTCTCCGTTTTTTTATTTTTTCCCAGTAAAATAGTGATCACAAGTACGAGTGCAATCCCAAGGAATATAACCGGAAGATAAGGGATAAAATCACGCAAAATTGAGGGGCTTTTTTTGTCTCTTTCCAGCATAAGCGTGGGGATATCATGAGCCAGATCAGCCAGCCTGCTGGTGTCAAAACCGTCATAAAATCCCCGGATAACTTTATTGCTATCCAGTAGGAAAAACTTTTCTGTATGAATGAAAGCTGTGTCTACGTCTGTGTCGGCAATATTTGCTTTCATTTCATGAATGGCAAAATCGTAAATCTCCTGTTTGTTACCAGTAAGAAACCACCAATTGTCATGGTTTACATTGAAGCGATCAGCAAATTTTCTTAATTGTTTTGTACTATCATATTCCGGATCAACGCTTATAGACACAAATTGCACAACAGAATCATTTTTTTTAAAAGAGTCCTGCAGCCTTTTCATGTTCTTGGTAAGGCCGGGACAAACAACCGGGCAACGGGTAAAGAAAAAGTTTATCACTATAATCTTTCCGTGCAGATCCTCCAGGTTTACAGTTTTGCCAAACTGGTTGGTGAAATCAGGTGAAACTACTTTATGCCAGGTGGTATCAGGCTTTTCCTTGTAGGTACTTATGCTATCAGGAAAATAGTGATCCGGCATGTGTACGGCATCTTTGCTGTAAATTTTTACTATAAAATAACCTGCAAGTGGTAAAGTAAGTGCGAGTAGTAGTCCAAAAAAAGCTGTTTTCTTCATGTGATATTATTTAACCGGGGTCTGTTCCTTCCAGGAAAAAGAGTTTGACAGAAACAGGGCAGCGCATTGTTTAACAAAAAATCTGGCTGCATGTTTAAATTCGCCGCAAAGGTCGGTGATAAATGTGAACGAATCAAAGACGAATGGTTAATAATTGTTTACGGCTCGTTATTGAGAAGCAGTTTCTTATACCATGCTAAAAGCTTGTTTTGTTTGATTCCCAACCGATAAAACAAGTAAATGGTAAAATAAACAACCTGCGTTTTATAAATGCCATATGTCACATACTTACGGGCAGAGGTAATAACAGGATTTTTAATGACCATAAATTGCGTTCTTTTCCTGAGGCGGGGAATAATTTCCTGGTCTTCAAAAATCTGGTAAGCCGGATCAAATTTTCCGCAGCTGTCAAAAATATCTTTGGTTACAAAAAGACTCTGATCTCCAAACCGGAATGCATTGAGGTTAAACCTCGTAAACCAGGCATTCATTTGCAGAAACCGATGTTGGTAATCAAATTTCATATTGAAGCAGCCTGCGTTGAAATGGTTTTTTACCGCATTGGCGATCAATATGTCGAAATTTTTTGGGGGAAAAGTATCTGCATGAAGAAAGTAAAGAATATTACCCCTGGCAATGGAAACTCCGGTATTCATTTGTACGGCCCGGCTTTTTTCTTTGCTCAAGATCGTTCTTACAGGAAATTCTTTTACAACATGTAAGGTATTGTCAGTACTTCCGCCATCGGTCACTATAACTTCAATATTATTTTTATTGTTTACATGCTTATAGATATTGCGAAGTGTTTCGCCGATGCCATTTTCTTCATTATATGTGGGTATTATTATGGAAAGCATGTGAATTATGACTAAATAAAAGACCACATTCGGTAAGGAATGTGGTCTGCAAGTATATGAATGTATCTTGAATTATTATTGAAACTTTTTTCCCTGCTCATTGAGGCTCCAATCATAGTTCATGTATTGAACTTTTTGCCCTGCGTCGGGTTTCAGTTTTGTAGCTGCGTAAGTGTTGATGTAATCTACCAGGCTCTTGCCACTCCAGCCTGTAAAATCTTTTGTATAGAAATCAAAAATGGCAGATACTTTCTGATCCTTGGCCTTCAGCTGGTTTCTATTTTCGTCATTTAAAAATTCTTTTGTCTGCTCTGTAAGCTGCGCATCCAGTTTGGATCCTTCATATGCCTCCTTCCTTAATTTTGGACAACTCATAGAAGCACAATTCAAAGCAAAGTGTATTCTTGGTTCTTTAAAGTTCTGACGAAGTATTCTTTGCTCTATATTGTTGAGCGAGGTTTTGCGCCCTTCTATTTCGAAAAACTTTTTGTCCCAGGCTGTATTTACAAACATGATCGGATTATCGGCACCCAGGTCTTTAATACTTTTCACCGGGTAATTATCCAGGATATATTTTACAGTAAAGGCATTGTACGCATTCAACCAGTAAGCTATCTTATCGTTATCGCTCCATTTTTTTGCGGGGGCATTGGCAGATAGTTTGTCCAGGTATTTTTGAAGTGCATCTTTCTCCGTCATAAAACCTTTATAATCTACCAGGCCGTCTGCATCCACATATTTCTTTACTAAAGCTGTCCATTCACTATGATCTATTACTTTTCCATCACCCCTTATTTTTAAAGCACATGCTGAGAATATGGTAACGGCAGCCAGCAATATTATTATTTTGTTCATAACCTTTGTTTGTTTTTTGTTGAATAGTTATATCACTTACGAATAAGCAAATGAAGAAGATTTTTGCAAATGATTACAGGCAATAAATGAGCCAGCTAAGGGTCTGATATTACTGGTTTCGGTTTCTTATAAATTTCCCAAATCATATAAATGAAAACGGGTAAATATTCTACAAAAAGTACCCAGGCATATTCTTTTACTTCAAAACTTTTATAAGCCAGGTAGCTTAGGAAAATTGTACACGTCCAAACCAGGATATAGCGATACCGGGTAAAAACGGATAATGCAAGTAGCGTGATAATATACCAGGGATGCACTGTTGTAGACAGAAAAAAATATATGCTTAATGCAAGTAGCAAAGGCGGAAAAATTTCCTGTAAAGAATTGAATTTTTTCCTCAAAGCAAAGTACATAATAGCAACAGTACTGATGAATGGAAGAATTTTACCGAGAACTCCAATTGTATTATAACCTGTTATAGCATAGCCTGCATTTCGGAGTAAATAATAAACTGAAGCATTGAATTCAAAATTTACAAACCAAAGAGAAACAGTGGCTCCATAATGGCTGATGAGTGATCCTGAAAAAAATAATGCGAAGCTAAGAATGATGATCGCAGCATTTATAAGGTAAAAAGAAATGCTTTTTTTGACTGATAAAAGACGAAAGATAAAAGGCAAAACCATCAGTGGAATTAATTTCACTAAAACTGATAATGCCATTGCAGTTGCAGAAACAAATCGTTTATTTTTTTGTAGAAAATATAAACCTGCCACCAGGAAAAATACCATTACCGGTTCAAAATGCAAGTTGCCGGTTCCTTCTATGATCACGAGTGGATTTAGGAAATAAAGAAATATATTCTTTTCAGGTAATGAAAATGCTTTTAATAATTTTCTTCCGAAGAAAACAATTCCCAGGTCTGCAGCAATGATAAATAGCTTTAAACAAAATACATTCCAGATCAATGAACTGCCTGCCACAAATGCCGCTGCCAGGAAAAACAATTGATTCACCGGTGGATAATTACTGTAGTGCATGGCGCTTAGCGAACCCATCCCGTTGTACAATAATGATTGATTCGGTAACAGATCATAGTTGGCATTCATCATATCCTTTGGCAGGTTACTGTAGGGGTTGATGCCATGTAGCAAGGATTGTCCATCCCAGATAAAGCGATAAAAATCCTGTGAGAGATTTGGCAAAGAAAACAGCAGGACTATCCTCAAAAACAATCCTGAAAAAATGAATGAAGTAATACTGATCTTGATATCACTAAGAACAAAGAAACAAGCAAAACAAACCAAGTATAATTCCAGCAGGTATAAGGATTCGCTGCGCTGTATAGTATAGCTGAGCAGGAAAAGGGCAGCAGCGAAGATCAGTGTAAATGCAATAAATGCAACTAAACTTCTTATCGGTGCCGGTTTCAATGATTATTTTTTAATGATTGAAAAACCACATAGCCAAAGCCCACACTAAGCATGCTATGAAACGGTATCATGCTATAATCCTGCAGATAAAAGCAAGAGGTAAGTCCAAAAATAAAATAAAAGAAAAGGCAGGCCTCAATAATAACAGATGGAGTAAGGGCAGAGCTTAAGTATTGATTGTTTTTCCAGGTGTCGCCGGCAGAAACTACAGCAAACTTCGGGGTGCGGATAAAGGCAGATCTTTTACCCCTGAAGGCTTCTGATACTGCAAGAGAATTGTGGAGTGAGAAGCCAAGAGCAAGGGTGAAGAATGAAATGAACATCCTGATATATGATAAAAACTTTTTCAATCCGTTTCCATGTATGTTTTTATACACCACCCAATGGCAGACAAATAACATACAGGTGCTCACTACAAAAAAAGCATTGATATCATAGACCAAACCGAGCTGTGGATACTGATGCTTGATAAATAACATGGGTACGCTAAGCACTGAAACAGCGAGTACAAAAAAGAACATCGAACTATTGCCCAGGTGAAATATGGCGTGCAATTTTGTGCTAAGAGAAACCTGTTTATTCTTTAAAACTTTTGGCAGCATCTGCACCAGGTTTTCAGCTCCTCCTTTGTTCCAGCGAAACTGCTGCGACCGGGAGGCACTGATGGCTACAGGTAATTCTGCCTGGGCAACTACATCTTCCAGGTAGTTAAATTTCCAACCTTTTAACTGTGCCCGGTAACTAAGGTCAAGGTCTTCGGTCAATGTATTTCCGCTCCAGTTTCCCGCATCCAGTATGCAGCTTTTCCGCCACATACCTGCTGTGCCATTGAAATTAATAAAATGTCCTTTGGAGTTTCTGCCCGTTTGCTCCATGGTAAAATGTGCATCCAAAGCAAATGCCTGCACTTTGGTTAGTAATGAATAATCAGCATTTACATGCCCCCACCTTGTCTGTACAACTCCAATACTTTTATCGGTAAAACCGGCGACGGTTTTCTTTACCCATTCAGGGCCGGGAAGAAAATCTGCATCAAAAATGGCAATGAATTCTCCTTTGGCAGTAAGAAGACCATTCTTTAAAGCCCCGGCTTTATAACTTTCCCGGTTGTTCCTGTAAACCACCTCTATGTCCAGGCCGGTAGCAGCTATTTCGCTCACCATTTCCGCTGTTTCTTTCAGCGTTTCATCAGTACTGTCATCCAGAACCTGTATCTGTAATTTTTCTTTTGGGTATTCAGTAACAGCAATACTATCCAACAACCTTTGAATCACATATTTTTCATTGTACACCGGTAATTGTATGGTTACATAAGGCAATTTGTCTGGAGGAATTTCTTCCGGAATATTCTTTACTTTTTTTTGTTTTACATAATTGATCATAAGCGCAATCTGCGAAAGGCTGTATAAAAAAATAACCATCAATGCTATAGCATAAAGAACAATAGTTATGTAAGCAAATACAATCATTTTATTTTTTTAGGCTATATTTTAATATCCATCCTATGATCTTAATGCCGGCAAGAACGGTTCCTTTTAGTGTTCCGCTTATTTTAGAAAATCCGATCCGGTTACGGTAACGGACCGGTACTTCCGTATACGATAAATTTTGTTTCAGCGCTTTCAGTTGCATTTCTACTGTCCAGCCATACGTCTTATCACTCATCCTCAACTCC
>JBBQYS010000021.1:0-33699 GCA_038208485.1 Chitinophagales bacterium | reverse complement strand
CATATTTATCTACTTTTGGTAATATTAATGGAAGCTCATCTTCATCAAGAGGCTTTGCCATTCCATCTTCCCAAATGATAGGAAATGGTTCTCCCCAGTAGCGTTGGCGACTGAAGCCTGCGTCCCGCATGCGGTAATTTATTTTTCTTTTTCCCAGTCCTTCGGCTTCTATTTTATCGGTGGCTACTTTAATGGCATCTTTCATGAGCATTCCATCCAGGAAGCCACTGTTCTGCAATACAGCCTCTTTGGTGGCATTGGCTTCTTCCCCATTAAAATGTTCTCCAATAATATTTGTGATTGGAATATTAAAATGTTTCGCAAAAGAAAAATCACGTTGGTCGCCGCAAGGCACGGCCATAATAGCACCCGTACCATAACCCGCCAATACATATTCAGCGATCCAGACAGGAGTCTGCTTTCCATCAAAAGGATTGAGCGCATACGCACCCGTAAAACAACCCGTGATTTGTTTTACCTCGGCCATGCGTTCCCGGTCACTGCGGCTTTTTACATAGCGCAGGTAATCGTCTATTTCTTTTTGCTGACCTTCCGTTGTTATTTTTGCTACCAATTTATGCTCCGGTGCCAGCACCAGGAAATCAACACCGAAAATGGTATCCGGCCGGGTAGTGTATACTTTTATTTTCTCTGTTTCATTTACTGTAAATGACAATTCAGCTCCTTCACTTTTGCCTATCCAGTTGCGTTGCATTTCTTTCATACTGTCGCTAAACTGTACAGTTTCCAGCCCGGCCAATAATCTTTCCGCATAAGCCGTAATTCTTAAATACCATTGCCGCATTTTCTTTTTTTCTACCGGGTGGCCACCACGTTCGCTTACACCATTTACTACTTCATCATTTGCCAGTACGGTCCCCAATGCTTCGCACCAGTTTACTTCTCCGTAGTTTACAAATGCCAGCCTTCTTTTCATCAACCATTCTGCTTTTACTTTTTCCGGGAAAGCATTCCATTCATCTGCAGTAAAATGCGCAGATCCTTTAAGCTCATATTTTTTTACCAGGTCTGCAATTGGTCTTGCTTTTTGTTTCGTATTGCAGAAATAACTGTCAAATAATTTAAGGAATATCCACTGCGTCCATTTATAATAAGAAGGATCACTGGTGCGTACTTCCCGGCTCCAGTCGTAGCAGAAACCTATTTTATCCAGCTGCTGTTTAAATGTTTCTATATTTTTTTCTGTGGTATCTGCCGGATGCTGTCCTGTCTCCAATGCATATTGTTCTGCAGGCAAACCAAAACTATCAAAACCCATAGGATGCAGCACATTAAAGCCTTTCAGGCGTTTGTACCTGCTGTAAATATCACTGGCAATATAGCCAAGCGGATGACCCACATGCAGCCCGGCACCGCTTGGATAAGGAAACATGTCCAGCACATAGCATTTGGGCTTGCTCTTATCTTCTGCTACTTTATAAGCATTGTCTTTTTTCCATTGCTCCTGCCATTTTTTTTCGATGGCACTAAAATTATATTCCATGTTACTATTTAAAAAAAAGCTATGCTTTTTTAATTTTTAAATTGTTTTGTCAGCTGAGTACCATTGTGGAGCCGCATTGGCGACGCTCCGTTCATCTGTATCTCATTGGGCAGCTTTACCCACATTTCCTGTTAAACATTACAAGAAAAAGAGAGGAAAAATGAAATGATTTTTTTTAACAAATTTATATGCACTGCCTATGCAGCTTTAAAAATATATTTGAAGCAAACAAAGCTTACCAATGCTGACAAAAATAAACCAAACCTTTTTTTAAAACCTTTATTTTTGCCCGCATTCAAAAAAACCCTGATTTCTAAACATACATAAACAAAATTTACATGGCGCAAATAGGAAAAATCTCAGCTAAAAAAGGCAAAACAAGTTATACCGGTGCCATCATAGGTGTAGCCATTGTCTTGTTTCTATTTGGTATTGTAGGCTGGTTTTTCCTGAATCTTCGCAAAACCGGTGACTATTTTAAAGAGAGTATACAGGTGCATACTTACCTAAACCGTGACGTGAATAAAAACCAGGTTGACAGCCTGACGCAGTATATTAGTTCATTTCCATATGCCAACCGGGTAGAATATGTAGATAAAGAAAAGGCTGCAAAAATCTGGAATGCAGAGAATGATACTACCTGGAAGCAATTTCTCACTAATAATCCACTCCCGGAAAGCATCGATTTTTATGTGAAGGCTGATTATGTTGAGAAAGACAGCCTTGATCTTCTTTCTGCAAACCTACAGGCTAAATTCCCCGGTGTAATTTCCGAATTTCAATTTCCGACAGAGACTGTAACTAAAGTGAGCGGCTTTGTAAAAACTGCAGCCATTATTTTTTTAATTGCAGCTTTTGTTCTTACTATCATTGTGGTATTTAGTATAGATAATACCATCAGGCTTGCCATGTACAGCAACAGGTTCCTGATAAAGACCATGCAAATGGTAGGTGCTACCCGTTGGTTTATAGCAAGGCCTATTAATACGAGGGCAATCATCAACGGCCTCATTGCATCTGCAATAGCTATCGGTATGGTGTGGGGTACGGTATACCTGGTAGAAAAATTGGTACCCAGCTTCAAAGTACTGCACGACAATGCAGGGCTGCTTTGGCTTTCATTGATCATTGCATTTTTAGGCGTTACGATCACATTGCTGAGTACACACCGAGCGGTGATTAAATATTTGAGGATGAAACTTGATGACCTTTATTGAGGAATGAAAACCGTTTAATATGGTTGAGCATTGTGGAGCATGGTTTAATGGGAGAGTTTGAAGGGCTTGAAAAAGTCTGGGGTTTAGAGGTTTTAGAGGTTTAGGGGTTTAGTGGTTTAACTAAAATCTCAAGTCTAAGTACTAAATACGAAGTACCAAGTACTAAATGTCTTCCGGTCTATCGTCTCAAAGTCTTCAGTCTAAGTACTAAGTACTTAATACTAAGTACTTTTATTTATCTTGCAGCCTCATTAAAAAATAACCCATCACTAATGGCCACTATAAAGAAAAAAACTGTTCATGTAAGTCCTGTTTTATTCAGCAAAGAAAATTATATCTGGATGTTGGCGGGGTTGGTAGTTTTGGCTCTCGGTTTTATTTTAATGGCCGGTGGAAAAAGCAGCGATCCAAATGTGTTTAATGCTGATGAAGTGTATAGCCCTATTCGGATTACAGTTGCTCCGCTGCTGATCATTATTGGTTTCTGCATAGAAATATATGCGATTATGCGCAAGCCAAAAGAAACTGTCGAAACAAACAGTTTGTAATTTCTCTTTTACTCCCATCACTAATTTCATTTTACCTGCCCTTCTATGGATTTAATTCAGAGCATTATCATTGCAGTTGTAGAAGGATTAACAGAATTTATACCGGTATCCAGTACAGGCCACATGATCATAGCTGAAAAGCTGTTGCATGTCCCGGATACTGATTTCACTAAAGTGTTTACTGTAGCCATTCAGCTTGGAGCCATTCTGGCCGTGGTCGTTTTGTATTGGAGAAAGTTTTTCGATCTTACCAACCTGAAATTTTACGCCAAACTTATTGTAGGTGTTGTTCCCGCTATCATTCTCGGTCTTTTATTTTCAAAAAAAATAGATGCTTTACTGGAAAGCAGCACTACGGTAGCAATAGCACTAATCGCAGGTGGTATCGTGTTACTGTTTATTGACAATGTTTTTAAGCATCCGACAAAAAATTCTGAGAAGGAAGTGACTTTTCTAAACTCATTTATTATTGGTGTATGGCAGTGTATAGCCATGATACCCGGCGTGAGCCGCAGTGCTGCCAGTATTATTGGAGGTATGCAACAGAAGCTGACAAGGAGTGCTGCTGCTGAATTTTCTTTCTTCCTGGCAGTACCTACCATGATAGCAGCCACCGGATATAAGCTGCTCAAATATTTCAAAGAAACGGGTGGCTTCAGTGGAGAAGAAATAAAACTATTGGCTATTGGAAATATTGTTGCTTTTGTCGTTGCTATTATCGCCATCAAAGGTTTTATCAGCTTCCTGAAAAAATATGGTTTCAGGATCTGGGGTATATACCGGATCATTGTTGGAGTTGTATTACTTTTTCTAATTTATAAGGGATATATTTCTGCCTGATCTCAGGTCATTTCCGTATTTTTCATTTTCATTTTACTAAACTCTATATGCAAACTGCTTCTAAAAAAGTTGTAAACGGTTGGGCTATGTACGATTGGGCCAACTCAGTGTACAACCTGGTGATCACCACAACTTTTTTTCCTATCTATTTTGCTGCCGTAGCAAGAGACACAAAGCATTCGGATATTATCACTTTTATGGGAAGGAAGTTTGTGAATTCTTCATTGTATGATTATGCATTGGCTTTTGCATACCTGCTTATTGCACTCTCCTATCCCATCCTCACTTCCATAGCAGATACCCGTGGGAATAAAAAAAGCTTCATGAAGTTTTTTTGTTACCTGGGAGGTTTTGGTTGTATCAGCATGTTTTTTTTTAAAGATAGTTCAGACCTGTTTTTAGGCCTGTTGTCTTTTGTACTGGCAGCAATGGGTTTTGTAGGCAGCCTGGTTTTCTACAATGCCTACCTGCCGGAGATTGCAGCAGAAGAAGACCAGGATCGGATCAGTGCCCGTGGATTTTCCTTTGGTTATATTGGTTCCGTTATCATGCAACTGATAGGATTCGGACTGGTAATCTCAATGCCAGATAATACCGGACTGGCTACCCGTATTACTTTTCTTTTGGTTGGGTTGTGGTGGATGGGTTTTGCGCAAATTACATTTGCCCGATTGCCCGAAACTAAAATTATCCCGGTAAAAACTGGTTCTAATATTTTTCGTGATGGATTTACAAGAATAAAAAAAGTTTATAAACAGATCAAAGACCTGCAGATTTTGAAAAGATTTCTCAGGGGTTTCTTTTTTTACAGCATGGGTGTACAAACCGTCATGCTGGCTGCAACATTATTCGGCAGCAAACTTCTTTTTCTGGCAGATACAAAACTGATCATCACTGTTGTTATTATTCAACTGGTGGCTATTCCCGGTGCCATAATGATGAGTAAGCTCTCAGGCAAGTTTGGAAATATCAAAGTACTGATGGGCGTTGTTTTCTTCTGGATACTTATCTGTGTCGCTGCGTTTTTTACGGCAACTGCTGCAGAACCATTACAGTCCCGCCATGCAGCTATCAATGTACTGAAATCCGATTTGGAAACTGCCAATGCAACAAAAAACACTGTATTGATCGCATCACTTACTACCGATATTGAATTAAAAGAAAAAGAACTTGCTCCCAGCCAGACACCAATAGAATACGGCTTCTACGGCCTTGCAATATGTGTGGGAATAGTAATGGGCGGCATTCAATCCCTTAGTCGTTCTACATTTAGTAAACTAATGCCACAGACTAAAGACACAGCATCCTTCTTCACTTATTATGATGTTTCAGAAAAATTTGCCATCGTGATCGGCATGTTTACGTTTGGTTTTATCGGGGAAATACTAAGTATGAAATTTTCAGTATTATTCCTCATCGTATTTTTTGTAATTGGTCTTATCTTTTTGATGACGGCATTGCAGAAGCAGAAACAATTGAGTGGGCAGGAAGTATTAATTAAGTAAAAATACCAGTGCTTCCTTGGGAGTCATCACAGGTAGAACGCTTTGGGCAAATCCTTTTGCATCCCGGCTAACAATCATTTCTATCTTTTTTATAGAAATGGCACATTGATATTGAATTGCATCTTCCAGGTCTTTAAAATCACTTGATAATGCATTTGAAATAGTTGATCTGGAAACTTCAACAATTTCCGTAAGGGCAAAAAAATCTTCAAGCAATTGGATGACCTGTTTATGGGATTTGGATCTCTTTAAGATGTAATAAATATTTGAATAGGAAAGAGAAGAAGCATAGATTTTCAGCTTTCCATCTATAGACAGGCTGATAAGTTGAGCTACAGGTTTTGAAAAAGGTGCTCTGTTCGCCATTAAATCAATAATTGCATTTGTATCCAGGAGTAAATGCCTCATTATTTATATTTTTCTAATAAAGATTTTGACAGCTCTTCTCTGTAATTAAATTTATCGTCAAGACTTATAACTCCCATGAGCTTTTTAACTTTGGGATGAATAGGCTGCTCCTCAGTTTCGTCTTTAGAAATGCATTTTAAATAGTTTTCTACAAGCCCCGACAAACTTTTGCCGTTTCTCTGAGCATATTCTTTTGCTGTTTTTATAACTTTATCTTCTATGGAAAGTGTTAGCTTAGTTGTCATATACGTATCTTTAGCTTTATAAATATACGTACAAAATAAAAAGGTTTGTCCTTTTAAATGATAAAATTTAATTTCTAAAATATAAAACATGAAGGTAATACCCATACACGCCGGCAATTTTAAACTAGATGGAGGAGCCATGTTTGGTGTAGTGCCGAAATCTTTGTGGCAGAAAATAAATCCGCCGGATGAGAACAATATGTGTACCTGGGCTATGCGCTGCCTGTTGATTGAAGCAGACGGAAGGATTGTGCTGATAGATAACGGTATGGGAGACAAGCAGAGTGAAAAATTCTTTAGCCATTATTATTTACATGGTGAGCATTCCCTGGAGAAATCTTTAAAAGATGCAGGTTTTTCTTTTGATGACATTACAGATGTATTTCTAACGCATTTACATTTTGACCATTGCGGTGGAAGTATAAAAAAAGAGGGATATAAATTAGTTCCTGCTTTTAAGAACGCCACTTATTGGAGCAATGAACGCCACTGGAAATGGGCCGTAACACCCAATGACAGGGAGAAAGCAAGTTTCCTGAAAGAAAATATTCTACCGATACAGGAAAGCGGACAATTAAAATTTATAGAAACTCATCCAGCTGATTTTCCATCTTTCCTCAAAGTAAGGCAAGTATTTGGCCATACAGACGCGATGATGCTGCCACAATTTGAATACAAAGGAAGAACGATTTTATACATGGCGGACTTACTACCTTCTGTCGGGCATATTCCCCTGCCTTATGTGATGGCTTATGATATGTTTCCACTTACCACGCTGAACGAAAAGCAATCTTTTCTCACAGAAGCTTTGGAGAATAATTATGCCTTATTCTTTGAGCATGATGCAGAGAATGAATGCTGTACATTGGAAATGACAGAGAAAGGAATAAGGGCTAAGAATACTTTTAGGTTAGATGAGTTATAATCCTCTACCTAAAACTCTTCAATGAAGTCAACGGATACCTCAGGCCGGAGTAACCCATCATATCTACAACAATCTTTCCTACTGATATCGGGCTTTCCACACGCAGCAAAAGATGGTTGGGATCGTCGCTGAACCAGGCGTTCATGTTCTCGCCACCTTCAAAGATGGTTCCTTTTAGCAACAAGGGTTTTATCTTGATCGCTTTAAATTTTCCATAACGGGTCTTCACAGTTTCTTTTCCCATATAACGGATATAGAGGTGATAAATCTGATCGTCCAGGAACATATCAAAAGGGATCTTATCTCCAACTTTATATTTTTCGTAATCAATGTTGCGGGCATAATAAACAGCACTCACTACATCCTGTATACAATCAGAAATTTTAAAAACACCATTAGTACTTGTTGCTGTATTTGCTTTCTGGTTAAAGCTGACATTGTTATATATCTTATGTCCGCCTTCATCTACATTCCTTAAAAATTTCTGCGGAAGCAGCGTTGCAGTATCTACATAACTTTCATACCTATCCCTTACTTTATAAAAATTATCAAAGAAAGAATATGTTTTTCCATCGCCTATACAATGGTAAGCAGGCTTGCCATTAAAACGGGTGAGCCTTGTTGTAAAACTGGCTTCGCCGGCACCAACATAGGCACCAAGCGTAGAATAATATACTTTCATGATTACTTTCTCCCCTGCCTGGAATGCTGTGTTGCGCATACCGCAAGCATCATTGAGCTGAGTTCCAACATTAGAGGTAAAACTGAAAATTGTGATCAGGGTAAATACAAGTAAAAGATGTCTAAGTTTTATCATTTTTCTTTCATGATTTTAATACCAATAAACAAAATGCTGCCGGCTATGGCGGGTAAGACCAGGTTGATCAGCCATATGCTGAGGCTTGCAGCCTGTATACCTAATACATTTGGGCTATACAATTGAAATATTTCCACTGCTGCTGCTGCTCGTAAAGGAAGCTCTGTAAAACCAATGGTGGGTGCAAGTGCCATCACCAAATAGAAAACAGCAATGAGCCAAAAACAATCTGCAAATCCGATATTGACCTGCATAACCTTCAGCAGCAGTATGTATTGCAATATAAATACCACGTATCGTAAAAATGAGAGAAACAAAATTCTTAACAGTTCCTTTCTACTGAATTCATGTATGAAATGGAGATACTTAACAAACTTTTTTAAAAAGTTCACCCTCAACAGCATCCTGATAAGAAATCCTACCCTTAAGTATAACAAAATTAAAACTGCACTAATGCTGATGCAAGTTATGATCAATATCTGCCCGGCAAGTTCTGGCAATAATTTAAAAATAACTGCATCGGAGGGATGGACATACCGAAAAATAAGCAGGCCAATTGTACCCATAATAATGGTGACAAACAACTGGCTCATACTTCCAAGAATCGTCAGCGGAACTGCAGCAATCCTCTTGTCCTCATCTATATAAATAATTCTCCCCGCCGCTTCGCCCACACGGTTGGGTGTAAGCATGGTGATGCTGCAACCTGCGAGCACTGCTTTAAGTGAGGTATTGAAATCGAGGTGCTGAAGTCTTTTGGTGAGGAATTTCCATTTAAATGCCTCCAGGCCATAATTAAGTGGAACAAGCACGACTGCCAACCAAAATGAGGGAAGTAAAATACTTTCTTTGATCTGTGCCCAACGTAGTGGGAGATCAGGCTTCCCGGCTATTTGCCGGTATAAACTCCAGCAGAGTAACACAAAGAGAACAGGCCCTAAAATATAGTTGAGGAATATTTTGATATTTTTGCGCTGTCCTTCCTTCATTCTTTGTAAAAATATACTCCCGCTTGCAAACTTCGTCAAAAATCATTTTAGGAATAGACCCAGGCACCATCATGATGGGCTATGGACTAATAGAAGTAAACGGCAATAAGATGAAACTCCTGCATATGGATGTGCTGAAGCTTGGGGCAAAAGATGATGCTTATGTAAGGCTGAAAAAGATACATGAAAAAGTAACTGAACTGATACTAACTTATAAGCCCCACGACTTTGCCATCGAAGCACCATTCTTTGGCAAGAATGTACAGAGCATGCTGAAGCTTGGCCGTGCACAAGGTGTAGCTATTGCTGCTGCTATGCATACGAGCATCCCGGTTTGTGAATATTCTCCCCGAAAAATAAAACAATCTATTACAGGAAACGGAAATGCCGGTAAGGAACAGGTGGTGAAAATGCTGCAGCAGTTGTTACAATTTACTGACACACCAAAATACCTGGATGCAACCGATGCCCTGGCAGTAGCTGTCTGTCATTATTTTCAACTGAGCAGCCCCGGTTCAGGAGAAAAAACTTCTTCAAAAGTTTCCTCAAAAGGCTGGAGTTCTTTTATAAAAGACAATCCGGGAAGGGTTAAGTAAAATGAATTTTATTTATCCAGCGCAGCTTTTAGTTGCTGGTGAATTTCTTTCATCTCGCTGTCTGTCACTTCTATTTTTTTTCGGGTAAAGTTCAGGTCATCCGCACTGTTGATCGGGATCAGGTGCATGTGTGCATGTGGTACTTCCAGCCCTACTACACTTATACCGCAGCGGGCACAATCGAAGGATGCTTCTATGGCTTTGGCAATTGGTTGAGCAAATACCAGCATTGATGAAAGATAGTTATCGGGAAGATCAAATATATTATCGACTTCTATTTTTGGCACCACCAGCACATGACCTTTCACCAGTGGAAATGCATCCAGGAAAGCAAGAAACAGGTTATTCTCTGCTACTTTATAAGAAGGTATTTCGTTATTGATGATCCTTGTAAAAATTGACATGCAGGTGTTTATTTAAAGAATTTAAATTTCAATCTTATCTACTTTTAAACTAAGGGTACCGGCTGGCACTTGAACTTCTGCCACTTCTCCCACTTTCTTGCCAAGCAGACCTCTACCAATTGGAGAGGTTACAGATATTTTTCCGGATTTAAGGTCGGCTTCTGATTCTGAAACTATCTGCCAGGTTACAGCTTTTTTAGTAGCCTGATTTGTAGCAGTCACTTTAGTTAGAATGCTTACCCTCGTTACATCTATAGTAGTTTCATCAAGTATGCGTGCATTTGCGAGGGCGCCTTCCAGGGTATTTATTCTTGCTTCCAGTAATCCCTGTGCCTCTTTAGCTGCATCATATTCTGCATTCTCTTTCAGGTCACCTTTCTCCCGTGCCTCACCTATGGCAGCGCTGGCTGCCGGACGATCAACTGATTTTAATCTATGGAGGTCGGCCTGCATCTTATCAAAGGTGATCTGTGATACATAATTTGTTTCTGGCATGCTAAATTGTTGTTGGTCGGATTAAAAAAAAATACAACGCCCTGGGCACTCACCCAAAGCGTTGTACATAAAAACAAATATAAAATAAAATATTTGAAACTTACAAGGGGTGCATTTCAAAATTTCGCCGCAGCAAGTGATTTGTGGAGACACAAACCACGGCACAGCCTCAGTCGGTGTCTCACCGACCGAAATCAGCAGCCACAATTTGGAATGCACCCCTAACAAGCACTTCATCCAATCTTTAGCCCTAATTTTTCTAATAAAAAAGCACTCATTTTGTAAAAAGCCTCGTGAGAATAACCTGCTATATGTGGTGTAAGCAGAACCTGTGGTAATTCTTTTAAAGCATTGAAAACATCCTGCTCCCGGTGAGAATGTGTACCTAGTTTTTCATTTTCCAGCACATCTAATCCCGCTGCAGAAACCTGCCCTGACTGAAGGGCTTGCACAAGATCAGCAGTATTGATTACAGCACCTCTTGAAGTATTGAGAATAATTGGATTACGTTTCAACTCATTAAAAAAATGCAGGTTGGCCATATGTTTTGTTTCATCTGTCAGCGGTACATGAAAACTAATAACGTCGGCTTCATTTTTTACCTGATCTAAACTAGCTTCAGAAATATAGGAAGACGAAAATGCTGATTTGTAAGGATCATAAGCCAGTACCTGCAGATTACAGCCTGCCAATAACTTTGCAAAAGCAGCTCCTGTATGACCATAACCAACAATGCCCACTTTTATTCCCCCGAGTTCCGTACCACGGTTCTCATTGCGCAGCCAAAGGCCTTTTTTTACCTCAAATGCGGCTTTAACCAAATGTCTTTTTAAAGCCAAAAGCATGAGTAGTGCCTGCTCACCTACTGCTGTACAATTTCCCTCAGGTGTACTCATGCAGCGTATCCCTTTTTGTGTAGCATAAACTGTATCTATAAGTTCCAGTCCACTGCCCAGCCTCCCTATCCATTGAAGGGTTGGTGCAGCATCCAAAAGATTCTTATCCACTTTTATTCTTGTGGTCACCACCAGGCCTTCTGCTTCATTTATGATATCCATCAATGCATCATAAGTTATGTCCGGAGCATAAACTACCTCGAAACCGTTTTCTCTAAATCCCGTCTCCAGCATATTGTGCGCCGGAGCTGTAATAATTACTTTCTTCATTGTACTGCTATCATACTTATTTCTACATTCACATTTTTGGGTAGTCCTTTTACTGCAACTGTTTCCCTTGCTGGAAAATCTGATTCAAATGAAGCACTATAGATTTCATTTACTTCTGAAAACAGGCTCATGTCGGAAAGAAAAATGGTGGTTTTCACTACGTTTCCAAAGCCAAACCCTGCAGCTGTAAGAATTGCAGAAAGATTAGCCATTACTTTTTTTGTTTCTTCTTCCAGGGTTGCATTAAGCAACTCCCCGGTTCCTGCATCTAGTGCAATCTGCCCTGAGATATATAAGGTTTCTCCGGCCAGAATTGCCTGGTTGTAAGGTCCGATAGGTGCAGGCGCATTTGCCGTTTTGATAATTTTTTTTGTCATCTGAATATGTTTAAAATAAATATAGTTATTAGTTTTTTCACAAGACTGTATTTTTGCAGCCCTTTACAAAGAAATAGTTTTGTATTTTTTTGAAGGCATTTTTTTACATCAACATCAATATCATGAGAATAGCTCTTAGTACGACAAAGGAAAGACTTGATACATTCTGTTTACTTTTCCCCGAGCATACATTTGAATTAATCCAGGATGGAAATAATGGCAATGATCCGGATGCAGTTTTTATACTGGATCAACAATTTGCTTTAATAAAGAATTTTATCAGTATCCCGGTTTTTGTTCATGATGTTTTGAAAAAGATAAAGAGCACTCAAAATATATACCGGATCAATCTTTGGCCGGGGTTTGAAGCCAATGAAGGCTGGGAGATATGCGGAACGCTGAATAGCAATGCAGAAGAGATAATAACCAAAATGAACAGGAAAATAATTTCCTCTCCTGACATACCCGGTATGATCAGTGCAAGGGTTATAGCCATGATTATAAACGAAGCTTTTTTTGCTATAGAAGATAATGTAAGTACCGCAGCAGAAATAAATACGGCAATGAAACTGGGAACAAACTATCCGTATGGTCCCCTGGAATGGGCAGAAAAAATTGGCCATAAAGAGATTCATGAATTGCTTGAGGTTCTTACCGAAAACAATCCGAAATACAAACCAGCAGCGATGCTTGTAGAAAAAACAACCATGTCATGACAAGGATACTTACCGTAGACTGCAGTACAAATTTTGCTTTTGTTAGCTTGTCAGAAAATGGGGTTGCCATTTTAACAAGGCATAATGAAACCCAGAAAGAACATGCTGCGTTTATTCATATTGCAATCAAGGAATTGTGTGAAACGTACGGCAGCCAACTAAATGATTTTGATGGATTTGCTGTTGTAGATGGGCCGGGTTCTTACACAGGATTAAGGGTAGCAATGGCAGCTGTAAAAGGCCTTTGTTATTCACTGAAAAAACCATTGATATGTATGCATTCCCTGGAACTAATTGCCATGGAAATAAAAAATAAAGATCAAATGAATTCGGCATTGTTTGTGCCAATGATTGACGCAAGAAGAATGGAAGTGTTTACTGCCTTATACAATTCAACATTAATAAAATTAAAGGAGGAACATTCTAAGGTTTTAAACGAAAATTCCTATTCTGATCTTTTAAATAATAACAGGGTTTGTTTTGGAGGAACAGGGTCCTCCAAGCTGAAGAATATTTTGAATCACGACAATGCTTTTTTTGCTGAGATCAACTCAACAGAGCAATCTGCAGCGACTTTATCCCATGAATTATTTCACCACCAAAAATTCAGTGATTTAGCCTATTCCCACCCATTTTATCTGAAACCTTTTTATACCGGTTGAGGAAAGTTTACCCCTATTTTTCATAATACACAATTTGCTCTCTGATAAATAGTTATTGGAATCATTATTGTATTTTATTTAATACGTAAAAAAAAATTATATGGAATCTAACCACACAGATACGATTGAAAGAAAAGCAATCCAACCAATAGAGAAGCTTAATTACACTAATGTAAAAAAAGCTTCGATGATATTCCGGGCATTAAACCACAAACTCCGCCAACAGATCATTAGTGTTATTGAGGAGGCTGATAAAATAACTGTGACTGAGATTTATGTAAAACTCCGTCTTGAGCAATCAGTTGCTTCACAACATTTGGCTATACTGAGGAGAGCCGGGCTATTGCATACAAGCCGTTCGGGTAAATTTATTTACTACAGTGTAAATAAGAAGCGAATAGCTCAGGTTATGGATATTGTAGAAGACCTACTTGCCTGAATGTAATAAAAATTACCTTTTATCATAAAGAGCAGATTTAACCGTCTGCTCTTTTATTTTTACCTTTACCTGCAGAAAATTAGAATATATGTACATAAAACAATTATATACAAGTTGCCTTAGTGAAGCTACCTATTATATAGAAGACAACGGAGAGGCAGCCATAATAGATCCATTAAGAGATATAGATCAATACCTGGAGTTAGCTAAAGAAAGAGGTGCATCTATCAGGTATATATTTGAAACACATTTCCATGCTGATTTTGTTAGCGGCCATGTGGATCTTTCCCGTAAAACCGGTGCCCCTATTATCTTCGGGCCGGGTGCAGAAACTAAATATGATATAAAAAATGCACAGGATGGGGAAATTTTCCCACTCGGAAAAATTAGTGTTGAAACACTACATACACCAGGACATACTTTAGAAAGTACTTGCTTTTTGTTAAAAGATGAGAATGGAAAAGCGCATGCAATTTTCACAGGAGACACGCTGTTTGTTGGAGATGTAGGAAGGCCAGATCTGAGTAGTGGAGAAATGTCAAGTGAAGAACTTGCAGGTATACTTTATGATTCAATACAAAACAAATTGATGCCATTGGAGGATGATGTGATCGTGTATCCGGCACATGGCCCTGGTAGCAGTTGTGGAAAAAATCTCGGACCAAATACTTTCAGTACAATAGGTGAACAAAAAGCTTCAAACTATGCCATGCAGCCACAAACAAAAGAAGATTTTGTACAGGCAGTTACAGAAGGATTAAAAGAAGCGCCAAGGTATTTTAGCATTAATGCCGGCATTAATAAATCGGGTTACGACAATATTGATGAGGTAAAACAAAAAGGCATTCAGCCTATTGCCTTGCCTGAATTTAAAAAAATAATAAAGGAAGAGAATGTTATCCTGTTAGATACGAGGCATGCACAGGAATTCACACAAGGTTTTATTCCAGGCGCTGTATTTATCGGGCTTGAAGGAAGATTTGCAGAATGGGCAGCCAGTCTTTTGTCCTATGATAAAAAAATAATCTTAGTTACACCAACGGGCAAAGAAGAAGAAACTGTGATCAGGCTTACAAGAGTAGGTTTTGATAAAATGGCGGGTTTCCTTGAGGGTGGATTTGATACCTGGAAAAATGCCGGTGAGCCAGTTGACATGATCATAGATGTAGAAGCTGATGAGCTGATGATGGATATCCCACACGATGATAGATTACTCGTGTTGGACGTAAGAAAAGAAACCGAATTTGGAGATGGCCACCTGGAGAATGCGTATAATCTGCCTTTGAGCGAAATGAACGATGTCATAAATATTGCACAGCTGGAAGAAGATCAAAACCTCTATGTGCATTGTGCCGGTGGTTACAGAAGTGTGATTGCATCTTCTCTACTAAAAAAGCAAGGCTTCCACAACCTGAGAAATGTACTGGGTGGCTGGGGAATGATCAAAGATCAGAAAGAAGCAAAAATAGTAAAGGAAGCAAGTGTGCTGAATTAATTATTGCTCAGAAGGGATAGGTTTTACGTCGATCCATTTTCTTTTGTAAGCATCCTTCCACGGAGTTTTCCAGCGACGGTGACTCCATAGATAGCCAGCAGGATCTTTTGCTATCTCTTTTTCCATAAACTCTTTGTAGAGGAAAGTAATTTTACCGGCAGGTAATTGCTTTGCATCTTCGGTGATGAGTGTGAAATGGGTATGGTAATATCCACGCTTCTTTTTGGAAGTAGAAACAAAAATTACAGCATCATTCATTCGTTGGGCAAATTTTTCAGGGCCAGCCATAAAACCTGTAGGACGGTTAAAAAAGTCCACCCAGTAAGCACTTCCCGTCATTCCCGGATTCTGATCGGCGATAAACCCTATTGAGAATTGATCATCTTCCATGTTTTTTGTTTTCTTAGGCATTTCCCAGGCAGTCATTAATTTCACTCCTGTCCTGGACCTGATGCGATAAAATAGCCTGTCTAAAACTTTGTTGTTAATCGGCATATAAATGCCATAAAAAGGAATAGGCAACCTCATTGCCGTTACAAGATTTACATACTCCCACCCAAACTGATGACCGGCATGAAATTGAATATTTCGGCCTTCCTTCACGAGAAAATCAAACTCATCAAGGTTGGAAGTGGTTCTTTCCAACAAATGCTTATCACTGAGGGTAACGAGTTTTATGGTCTCCACGAAACTATCAGTTAGGTTCAGGTAGAATTTCCTGGCTATGGCTTTTCTTTCTTCTTCTGTTTTTTCAGGTAAAGCATAACGGAGATTTGTCAATACAATTTCTTTTCTATAGCCTGCAATGTCCCGAAGTACAAACGCAACAAAACTGCTTAAACCATATAAGATGGGAAAAGGGAGTAGTGAAACCAGGAAAAGAAAACCATACAATAGATAATACATGCAGTAAGATTACCGGCGATGCGGTGAAAAAAATAAAGCAAAATTACAAAATAGTATTTTGAAGATTATTGCCTTTCTCGGGGTAATCCAGGTTGAAATGGAGCCCACGGCTTTCATGCCTGAGTTCAGAGCTTTTAATGATGAGAAAAGCAACTGTGATCATATTCCTGAGCTCGCACAACTGCGGAGAAACCTGGGTTTTTTCATACAGGTTTTCCGTTTCTTCATGCAAGAGATCTATCCTCCGGCTCGCACGTTCCAGCCTTACATTACTTCTTACAATACCCACATAATCGCTCATCAGCAATTTCATTTCTTTTACACTCTGCGTGATCAGGATCATTTCTTTGGGAGCCGTAGTTCCTTCAATACTCCAATCAGGAAGTGCTTTTACATCAATACTTACAGGAGTAGAAAAAATAGAAGTAGATCGGTCTTGTGTATTTGTAGTGACATCTTTGAAAGCACGGTGTGCAAAAACCATTGCTTCCAGCAGGCTGTTGCTGGCCAGGCGATTGGCACCATGTAAGCCAGTGCTGGTGCATTCCCCGGCTGCATATAAATTCGTAATGGAAGTACGTCCCCACTCATCTGTTTTTACACCACCGCAGCTATAATGCGCTGCAGGCGCCACAGGAATCATTTGTGTAGCAACATCAATACCTATCGCTAAACATTTTGCATGAATGTTTGGGAAATGTTGCAGGAATTTTTGCTGGTCCATATGCCGGCAATCGAGGTACACATGCTCAGTACCATCCATTTTCATCTCATTATCTATAGCCCTGGCAACGATGTCTCTTGGAGCAAGGTCTTTTCGTTCATCATATTTTTCCATGAATGCTTCACCGGCCTCATTGCGCAAAATTCCGCCATCGCCTCTTACTGCTTCTGTGATCAGGAAAGAGTGCCCTCTTACTCCGGGCTCATATAAAGCAGTAGGATGAAACTGGATGAACTCCATGTTCTCTATTCTTCCTTTTGCCCGGTACATCATGGCCACACCATCACCGGTGGCAATGGCTGGATTGGTCGTAGTTCGGTAAACCTGCCCGTTTCCACCGGTGGCCAGCATGGTATATCGTGCAGCAATTTTTTGTACTTTTTGGGTATCTAAGTTTAGAATGTACACTCCATAACAAACAACATCAGGCGTACTTTTAGTAACCAAATAACCCAGGTGATGTTGGGTGATGATATCCAGTACAAAACAATTGGTCAGCAGTTCAATATTTTTTGCTTTATCCACGGCGGCAAGTAAGGTCCTTTCCAGTTCTGCCCCGGTTACATCTTTGTGGTGCAGTATCCTATTTTCAGAATGGCCGCCTTCTTTTCCCAACATATAATCGCCATCGGGTTCTTTATCAAAATTGGCTCCCCAATCTATCAACTCATTTATTCTTTGCACACCTTCTTTCACCACGATCTCTACTATGGTTGGATCACAGAGGCCATCACCGCTGATGAGTGTATCCTGGATGTGTTTATCAAAACTATCATCTAGAAAATTAGTAACGCCTGCTATGCCTCCTTGTGCATACTTCGTATTGGTTTCATCATCAAAGGTTTTGGTAAGAATGGTCACCTGTTTATCAGGACAGGCTTCGGCTACTTTTAATGCATAAGTGAGTCCTGCTATTCCGGAACCGATTACCAAAAAATCTGTCTGCTTCATGTATTAATTTTTGTAGTTACCGAAGGTACTTTATTGAGGGGATTTTTCCTCCGAAGAGAGGAGTAAGATCATGCCTTTACAGATCAGCAATTGTGCCAGCGCATAAGTACTCATGATGTAAATGCCTGCTCCTGCAAATGGAGAATAAAATTTATTGACAGCCAGCAAAGAATCTGAAACCACAAAGAAAGCAGCACCAAAAAAAAGTATTTTCCCGGCATAAGTTCCAGCAATTTTAAACAAATGCATTGCCAGTAAAAACATGATGGAAATAACGGCACCATAAACAATAACCGGGATTTTTAAAGCTCCCAAATGTGGCAATAACCACCGCATGAGTATGGCATAATAGGCAACTGCAATGAGTATAAAAAAAGGTCGTGCAGAAATATTATTTACCATTTTAATTCTGCCAAATAAAACAATGTAAAAAACATGTGCCAGAAGAAAAGCGATTAATCCGAAAATAAAAAACAGGGAATTATATTTTTCAAACATAAGCAGGACATCTCCTGCCCAGGAAAATAACAGGCCGGTAAGTAGAAGGTTTTTATACCTGCTTCGGATTGACTGAGTAGAAAATAAAACAAATCCAATGAGTGCAGGTATAATCAGCGGCTTGAGAAAAAGCCCGTAAAAATTATAGCCTGCTTCATTTACACACACATAACCTGCAGTAACAAGAATGAAAATAACCAGGAATAATTTTTTTAACATGTATGCAATTTATGCATCTATCCACACTTCATTTTCTTTCAGCAAATTGATCAGTTCATCTACAGCTACCTCACTATTTATATTTTTCTTTACTACCTCTTTGCCTTTGTATAAAGTAATTTTTCCGGGACCGCTTCCTACATAACCAAAGTCTGCATCGGCCATCTCACCGGGTCCATTTACGATACAACCCATGATAGCGATCTTTAATCCTTTCAGGTGATTGGTCACATTGCGGATCTTAGCCGTTGTTTCCTGCAGGTCAAATAAAGTACGGCCACAACTCGGACAACTGATATATTCTGTTTTAGAAATGCGGGTTCTTACAGCCTGCAGAATAGAGAAAGAAGTATTATTTAAAAACTGGTGATTGTCCGTAGCTGCCAGGTAAGTTCTGCCGCTCACTTTTGTATCCTGCATTTTTGATGGATCATTCATCAGCCAGATGCCATCTCCCATTCCATCAAGAAACAAACCTCCGGCTGAAGCAGAAAAATGGATTAGTTGTTCATCCACAGTGCTGTGCATACTTTCTACTGCAATCACAACCGGGCAGGCAATTTTTTGCTGCATCAGCATGGCTACAAAATCCCTCATTCGCTGCATGGCATTGGTACTTACCGAATAAATGCATAGGATTGCAGTAGGATCATTCTTCAAATTTTGTATCAATGCGTCGGAGGCAGTTTCTACCTCCAACGAAATGAAATTTGCCGTCTCAGATTTTTTTTCTGCAGCCAGGTATTCATCACCCATATAAAGCGGGAAATATTTCTGAGGTTCTTCAGTCCTTACCCATAATCCATGATCGCAAATAACTTTTAAAGTTCCGGGAAGATGAAAATCAATTGTTTTACCCGAGGTATAAATATAATCTGCAGCGGCATCTCCAATATGCCATTTGTCAGTAGCCGCTTGATAAGTATATCCAATAGAAGACAAATACTCCGGCGTTATTTTTTCGCTATGCATAAAATCTGCCAGTACAATTGGAACATTATTTCCACCAACATTGCTGACAGCATTTGTGTTTCTTCTCCTGTATTCGAAAGGAGAATAAGGCAGGTTTATTTCCGGCAAACTTGTTTCTGCCACCATAGTGTCTGCAGTTTCTGTATACCTTTCTACAAGGTCTAAACAAACTGGAATCTCAAATTCAGGATCTTCTGTCAGGCTTACCCTGATGGTATCTCCAATACCATCTTCCAGTAAAGTACCGATTCCTATTGCAGATTTTATCCGGCCATCTTCTCCATCTCCGGCTTCCGTTACACCAAGGTGCAGCGGGTAACATTCTCCAAATTCCTGCATCATATTCAATACAAGGAGACGATAAGCCTGCACCATGACCAAAGGATTGCTGCTCTTCATGCTCAGGATGATCTGGTGATAATCGAGGCTGCGACAAATGCGCAAAAATTCCATCGCACTTTCTACCATACCAATAGCAGTATCTCCATAGCGACTCATAATCCTGTCGCTGAGGCTCCCGTGATTGGTACCAATCCGCATGGCTGTACCATTGGCTTTACAAATAATTACCAGCGGTGTAAATCTCGTACGGATCCTTTCTATTTCTTCTGCATAATCTTCGTCAGAATATTCTATTTGTTCAAACTTCTTTTTATCTACATAGTTACCAGGATTCACCCTCACTTTTTCTATATGCAAGGCAGCGATCTCTGCTGCATTTGGTGTAAAATGAATATCTGCAACCAAAGGCGTATCATAACCCAGATCAAATAATTTTTTTTTGATGACAGCCAGATTTTCTGCTTCATTTTTAGATGGTGCCGTAATGCGTACGAGTTCTGCACCGGCTATTATACAACGAACAGTTTGGGCCACCGTAGCTTCTGTATCCATCGTATCAGTAGTGGTCATGGTTTGCACCCGTATTGGATTATTTCCACCAATGATAAGCTTACCTACTTTTACCTCCCGTGTCGGGAGGCGTTTATAGGTTTTTAAAGAAGCTGCGTAAGATTGCATGTACGAATGAATTAAAAATGATCGCTGCAAAAATAGCTACAATAACCCGGAGGAGAAATTTGTGGGTGAAAACATAACATTTCTATTGAGAGAGTTTAATTTTTTTACCAATCCTTTTCAGGGGTTTCCGGAGACCGGGAATTTGTTTTGTGCAATTTATCCTGCAGGTTTTTTTCCTGTTGCATCAGTGCTTTCAGCTTATCCTCTGCTTCACGCTGGGAGAGTTTGCTGGGCTGTGGTTTAGGTTTTTCTTTGTCTTTATCCCCACCATCTTTTTTGTCCTTATCCTCGTCTTTGTTCTTGTCCTTGTCTTTTTGGTCTTGTTCTTTTTTCTTTTTCAAAGCCTTCTGCAGGTTCTGCCGGGCATCATCATCATTTGGTGTAAGCCGTAGTGCCTGCTTATAGGCTGCAATACACTCTTCAAGTTTATTATCGTTCTGCAGTACTACCCCTTTGTTATAATATGCATTAGAAAGTCCGGCATTATTTTTTTCTGTCTTGATCACTTCATCATACGCTGCAATTGCTTCCTCTTTCTTTCCCCATTTATACAATGCGTTGCCGAGGTTATACTGAGCAGTCAGGCTTTCTTTATTTACGTCAAGGGCTTTCTGGTAGGCATTTGCAGCCTCCTCATAATTCGCAGATTCGTAAGATTTATTCCCCTCTTTAATGATTGCTTTATCATTTTGTGCAAAAGTATTTACAGAAAGAAAAAGAAAAAACAGGCCAAGCAATGGTTTCACAATTCTTTGTTTTGGTTTGATGGTTTCGCTTACAAATAATTCTATGATCAACAGCAATAATGCTAGCCCGATAAAATACTGAAAGAAACTCTGAAAGTTGATCAGTGAATCGTCGGTGATATTTTTTTTGTCCATGTTGTTTACCGCATCGGCAATGTTTGCAGCTGCACGATCAGGATTGTTACACAGCTGGTAAGTTCCGTTTCCTGCCTGTGCAATCTGTGCGAGTTCACCTTCATTCAACTTGCTGATTACTGTATTTCCTTCCTGGTCAGTTTTCAGGCTGCCAGTGATCTCATCGGGAATAGGTGCGCCTGCACTGCTACCAATGCCGACAGTATGAATAACAACACCATTGTCTGCCATTTTTTTTGCTGCTTTCAAGGCATTTTCATCATGGTCTTCTCCATCGCTGATGAGCACAATGGTCTTGTATTTTTTTTCTTTGGACGCAAAGGAAGCACCACTCATATTTATAGCGTCTGCCAATACTGTTCCTTGTGTAGGAATACTGTTTGGCGAAGCCGCAGAGATATACATCTTTGTGGCAGCATGATCTCCACTAAGTGGCATTTGTAAATAAGCTCTCCCGGCAAAAATCACAATTCCTATCTGATCGTTGGGAAGTTTGTCTACCAGCCGGCTGAGGAATTGTTTTGCACGGGTAAGCCTATCAGGCTTCACATCCTGCGCCAGCATGCTTTTACTTACATCCAATGCGATCATTACTTCCGAGCCGGTGCGTGTGATCGTGGAAGAACCGATTGGCATACGGAGATTAGCCACCGCTGTAATGAGCAGGCCAAGTGCAATAAAAACAAGCAGAAATTTTTTTAGAAAAGAAGAGGCTTTGTAATCTCCCAGCATCTCTTTTACCAGGAGCGGATCACCGAGTTTTTTCTTCATCCTTTCTTTACGCCTGCGTGCAAGCAGGTAGACCAACAGGAACAAAGGAAGCAACAGCAATCCCCACAAAAGGTATATGTTTTCAAAACTGAACATAAAGGACTGCAAAGTATTTTGTTATGGGTAAAATCAGTGTTAATGAATGAATAATAAGAAAGAAAGTTTCCTTGTAAAACTGTTATTTTTTTCCTTCAAAAAAACCATACTCTTTTAGAATGTCACGGGTAATGCTCATTCTTATTTTAGCCATATCATCATCAGGGTTTTTAGATTTTACCAGCGTAGAAAAAAAGTACACATGACTGTTTTCTTCTATCCAGCCCACTACCCAGCCTATACTGCTGCTGTCTTCTGCAAAACCCCAACCTGTTTTGTAGCTGAGCTTGTAAGTGGTTTTATCTTCCATCAGCATGGCATTTCTTACCATCTGCTGCACAGATTTTCTGAAAGGAAGCTGATCGAAATACAATTTTTTCATCAGGCCAAGTTGCTCATCAGGAGAAATTTTTAAAGTATTGTTTAGCCAGAAAGAATCTACCGGGCCGCTGATATTCCCGTTGCCATAAGAAACAGAATCGATCCACATTTTCATGGTATCAGCACCTATACGGCGGGCTACTTCCTGGTAGTAAGGAACAGAACTCAGTCGAAACGCTTCCACCATATTCAAGTCCTGGTTCCAGTCTTTATTGCTTCTTCTTTTACCATCCCATTTTATCTCCATGCTGTCATCAGTGATCACACCGGTTTGCAGACCTATCAAACTGTTCATGATTTTAAAAGTGGATGCCGGGAGAAACCTGGTGGTATCCAACTCCATATTGTAGACGGTGATCTGCCCATCAGCATTATTCAGCATAGTGAAACAACCATCTACACTCTTGGCATCAAAATATTTTTTTAGTGCATTGTCTTTTTTGGCTTTGTTCACTGAGCAGGAAGCCACTAAAATGCCCGTTGCTATCACTACACCCAAAATTCCTGTAAGTCTCCTCATTGCTGTATTAGTATAGATCATCTATTTCTTGGTTTTCGTTTTTTTGGCAGCAGCCGTCGCTTCCAGGGCTTCGTAAAAGTCTTCTCCAAACTTCCTGATCAAGGGTTCTTTCAGGAATTGGTAAACCGGAACTTTTAATTTTTTCCCAAGGCTGCAGGCTGCTTTGCAATTGTCTTCCCTAGGCTCGTAATTGGCAAATATCGTCGTTCCGTCCTTACTGTTTTTTGTAATGATAGGAAATAAATGACAGCTGAGGGGCTTTTTCCACGCAACTTTTTTATCGTAATAAGCCTGCTCTATCCCGCACTTCACTATGCCTTGCTCATCTAGGATTCCATAAACACAGATCTTACTTTCTATAGTTGGCGTGACCCAACCAAATTCCTGGTCGTACACATAACGACCCTGCCGGGCAATCTGTGCCTTGCTTTCTTCATTGAGGTATGGCATAACAGCCTCTACTACTTCATCTATTTTTTTTAGTTCTGAATGACTCAAAGGAGCACCTGCATCGCCATCTACACAACAGGCACCTTTGCAACTACTGAGGTCGCACACAAATTCATCCTCTAATATCTTATCGCTGAGCAGTACATTATCAATAGCTATCATTGCTGCAAATTTAAAGGATTGCAGGTGGAAAAGAAGAAGAGAAAGGTGAGAATAAAGTTAAGAGGGGTGGTTAACCATTTCCTGGATTACAAGGGCAGGTCTTAACTTTTAAATCCTGGTTATCCGTTAAAATATATAATGGTAGTCTTAAAAAACTGATAACCCATTGATGAAAAAAATTTGCCTCATGGAATTATATTAAGGACCTTGAGATGAAACCCTGTGTAATTAGTATTCCGAAAATGAAAGATCATTCATCGTGTAATTGATAATTAACAATCGTAACGTAATTATAAAATTGCTACATATTTTGGTATCCTCGGAGTGAACTCTGAAACATAAAACAGAACAATTGGAAAGGGAGATGAAAAGTTTATACCCAAATTTGATTGAATTTTAAAACCAGCTTATGATAAAGACTGTTGTAACACCCAAAATAAATAGCGTACATGTAGACATACTAAATGATTATATAGGTAAAGAAATAGAAATCTTGGTATACGCAATAGATGAATTAATCCAGGAGAAACTAAGTTCAAAAAAGACGATGGCTGATTTCAATGGCATTCTAACAGAGTACGACTACCAATCTATAAAATCCCATACAGAACAAGCTCGTAAAGAATGGAACAGAGATATTTAATAGATGCAAATGTAATCATTGACAACTTTGGAAACAAACTGCCGGCAAAGCTAAAAGCTTGCTATTTGCAATTGATATCACTGTTTCCGCTGTTACAAAAATAGAAGTATTGGGATGGCATAGTGCAACCGAAATACAATTGTTGCCTCTAAATGCTTTTATGGAAATGGCCCATATCTTACCGATCAGTGAAACCGTTATTGAAAAAACAATAGGTATACGTCAGAGTAAAAAAATTGCTCTTGGTGATGCCTTAATTTCTGCAACAGCCCTGGTCTACAATTTGACATTAATATCCAGAAACACCTCAGACTTCAAAAACATTGAGGGCTTAACGGTTATAAATCCTTATGAGCTATAACCTCATTCCTCTCCTCATAATCGCACATTTGACCGCGACAGAAATACATGTGGGCCCCTCCAAATAATGGAAAGAGACACTTCCAATAAAGTAAATAATGAACCTGAGTCTTCCATATTATTTTGTAAAACCCAATATGCCGGAATTGAGGTACATAAGAGGTTGATCTTATTGCTGAAATATATCAGCGAAAAGTATTTTCACAACATGGAAGCAAGCGATGAGGGGGAATATTGGGAGACGGGCAATGACGACTTATTGAAACAAAATTTTCAGAAATACAGCAATATCATTTCCTATGTAACAGCAAGGCTGGAACTCGAAATAAAACTACCCGGCGAAGATGAGGACCTGGAGGAGTACTTCCGTAAGCTGCTAAAGGATTACAGAGAGAAAAAATAAAAGTTTTATCACAGATGTTGCCAACCATTTCTCACTCCCCCTTCCACCTAAACGTCTCCACAAAATGCAAGAGATCTTTATGCAAAAACTCCTGAACGGGACGCAAGGAATCAGCGTTTGGTGTGGCACTAAAGTACAAGGCACCACGCAGAAAATGACGGGTAGTATCAGAGAGAAAAAATTGCTGAGAGGTAGTGCATCAACTTCTGCACAGCAAACACTCTGGCAACTGATGAAATCGCACTAAAAATTTATTGTCAATAATCTTATCGCTGAGCAGAACATTTTCAATAGCTTTTATTGCTGTAATAAAGCATTGCAGGTGGAAAAGAGGGCAGAATAAAGTTAAGAGAGAGGAAGTTTATTTCTAGTGATAGTTCGGGAGCAAAAAGATACTATTAGATTTCAATTCATCTTATTTAATATAAGGATGATTTTCTCTTTTAATTCAGGAATGTCATTTATAATAATTTCCCAGACAAGTATAGAATCAATTCCAAAATATTCGTGTGCAAAAACATTTCTCATTCCTACTATCTGAGCCCATTCAATTTCTAAAAATTCAGCTTTCAAATCATTAGATATATGATTGCTGGCTTCACCAACAATTTCCAATTGCTTAATGCAGGCAAATCGTAGCATTGAATTAGTCATAAATTCCTGGTGCCCAATTCCGAATGTATAAGAATCGATTTCCAGGATCGCATCCAAAATATGCTTTAACCTGATTTTATCTCCCGATCTATTTTGCATAAATCAGTTTTCTTTCAATTTCAATTATGGGTAATATGTATTTGGAAATTCCCCCGGAAGAAACCAAATCCACTTTGGTTTCCAGAATTGCTTCCAGATCGATCTGCATTTGAATAAACCTAAGACCAATTTTTTTACTGTAATCCAGGTCTACAAGTATATCCACGTCACTCGCAGCATGAATGTTTTCATGTAATTGAGAGCCGAACAACCAGGCCCTTAGTACAGGTTGGTCCTCAAAATAATTTTTGATTGATTCTATTTTCTGATTGTCTAACATGTTAACTAAAAATACTGCAATTTAAAGACCAATACTAAACTTCCAAGATATGAAACCATTTCTCACTCCCCCTTCCACCTAAACGTCTCCACAAAGTGCAAGAGATCTTTATGCAAAAACTCCTGAACGGGACGCAGGGAATCAGCGTTTGGTGTGGCACTAAAGTACAAGGCACCACGCAGAAAATGACGTGTAGTATCAGAGAGAAAAAATTGCTGTGAGGTAGCAGCGTTTCCACCAACTTTAAAGAAAACACCGCTGATGCCAGAAGCGGTTGTAAAAGAACTGTCTTTGATGTAGCTGGCTACCACTTCATTTTTTGAGGTCAGGGTAAAAGCATCATTAACCATGCGCTCAAAACTATTGAGGCCAAAAGAATCCCGGTAATTTCCCCCGGAGGTTTTTACTTTGTAAATACTCCTGGCTCCAATCTCTTTATAACTCAGAAAAAGCCTGGCATCAAACTGCGGAAAATCTATATTAATCCAGTAGCTATTCTCAGGCGTATTGTCAAAGTAGGTACTGTCCTGCACTATTGTTCCATAGGTTGGATACGCAAAGCTGTAAGGAAAACCCGGGCGCTGGAACTCCTGGTATTTGTGATCAGGTAAGGGAATGTTGAAGTAACCCTGTTTCTTGGACACATAGGGACTATTACAGGCAACAATTGTTGCTGCTATCAGGATAAAGATGGTATATGCAAAGCCCGTTCTCATTCTGTTTCGGGGGCAGGTGGCCTGATAGTTATCTTCACTCTTTCTATCCTGTTCTTTAAAATACTTAATGGGATAATCGTAAAATCTCCCTGCACAAAATTGGTATTTTCTTCTGGAAACTCACCTGCTATTTCTAACACCAATCCGGCAATAGAATCACTTTCTCCACTCAGGGTATCAAAGGTGTCCTGCGGAATTCCCATAGCCACACAGGCATCGCCAATCATCATTTTTCCTTCAAAAATATAATTGTAATCATCGAGTTTTTTATTCACTGATTCCTCATCATCAAACTCATCTTTTATTTCCCCGATTATTTCTTCCATAATATCTTCCAGCGTTACTATGCCCGAAGTACCGCCAAACTCATCTACCACAATGGCAAAATGTATTCTCTTAGCGAGGAACTCCTGCATCAGGTCTTCTATGAGTTTTTGTTCATGTACATAGAATGGTTCCCGCATGATCTTGTGCCAGTCAAAATCAACCGCTTCATCCAGGTAGGGTATCAGGTCTTTGGTATGCAGCATTCCTGCAGGGTCATCCAGGTTGCTCTTATACACCGGCAACCTGGAGTAATGTAAAGTAGAAGCCAGTGCAAGTACTTCGTGGAAATTATGTGCTAATGGAATTCCACTTACGTCCATCCTCGGCCGCATAATCTGCCGCACTTCAATATCTCCAAATTTTCGGATGCCTTTGAGGATTTGTTTTTCTGCGTTGGTGGCTTCAGTTTCCGGCAGCAGGTCAATAGCATCATCAAGGTTGCTATTCTCCATGGAGGTGTTTTTATGCGTACCGAAACTTGATTCTACATTCTCATTCATTTTTGTGAGCCTCCTGCCGAGACCCGAGAAGAGGCTATGAAATATTTCTATCACCAGGCTTGCATTGGAGGCGAAAATGACCTTATGGTGTGTAGCCCAAACCTTAGGCAAAATTTCTACAAACAAAACAATAAATACCACCAGGATCAGGATCTTTATGAGCAGGTACGCCCAGGGCAATAACCTTTCATCAGGAATTATATTGTTCAGCAATAAATTTCCGATAAGAATAATTCCTATGTTGGAAAAGCTATTGGTGATGAGCAGTGTAGATTGTAAATTTTTTGGTCGTTCCAGTAAACTAATGATCCGCCTGTAAGAAGGTTGTGTTCTCGTTTTAAGAATATTTAAGTCCTTATACTGCAGGGAAAAAAAAGCAATTTCGCTCCCGGCCATCAGGAAAGATATAAATACAAGTATGACGAAGAGTATTCCGAGAACAATGCTGGCAGCAGGGGTTACCAGCAAAAAAATGCCTGGAAACGTATTTAATAGTAAGTGTACCGAATGATAATCCAAAATCTGTATTTTATATAAACAATCCCAGGGAATTACAGGGTCATAAATTTAGAAGGGTAATTTTTCATCTCCGAATTCATCCATGGGCGGAGAAGGAAGTTCGTCCGGCATATCAGCATCCCGGTCAGCATCAGCATTTTCATTTCTTTTATCCAACATGATCAGGTTGTCTCCTACTATTTCGGTAGCAAATTTACTATTGCCCTCCTTATCTTCCCAGCTTCTTGTTTTTAATTTTCCTTCTACATATACCATGCTGCCTTTGTGTAAATATTTTTTTGCCAGCTGTGCAAGGCCTCTCCAAAGAATTACAGTATGCCATTCTGTTTCAGATACCAAACGACCGCTTCGGTCTTTAAAAGATTCGGTAGTAGCCAGTGTGAATTTTGCAATGGCAATATTCCCTTCAAGGAACTGAATATCCGGATCCTTTCCCAGGTTTCCAATAAGCATTACCCTGTTTACTCCCCTCATTGTATTTCTAATTGTTTAAAGCTTTTGGCCGAAAGTTTTATGTTCAAAATTAAAGATAGGAATTATTTTATCAAGCTGACCTACTTGATTTTAGGGTTTATTTTAATGGATTGTTTTCCAGGTATGAAGTAATGAACCTGGGAAAAGCCAGCTTTTTTATTTCGGAGATTTTCACCCAGGTATACCCTTCAACTTTCGCCTTTTCGCGGATTTTTAATATTGTAAAATTTCCAACGATTTTTCTGTGTGTCAGTAACTGGGTGTGGGTATCGCTCACGGAAATTATTTTTGCTGTAATACCGGATACTGCTTTGACCTGATGTTGTATAAGAAATGATGGCTCTTGCTCCACCTCTGTCGTTTCAGCTAAAAAAAATTCATTCAGGTTCTGCCAGATATCCTTGCTTGTTCTTTCCCTGATCAGCACCATATCATTTTGTATTATTATTCCAAAATAAAAGTAGCGGGTTTCCTTTTTTAGTTTTTTCGCTTTTACCGGTAAAATGCCAATAAGGCCTTTGTGCAGGGCAATACATTTTTTGCGCAGCGGACACTCAGGACATAAGGGCTGTTTGGGCGTGCACACCGTTGCGCCAAAATCCATAATTGCCTGGTTGTAAATTCCCGGATTCTTTTTATCCAACAGATCTTCCGCTTTGGTATTGAACCATTTTCTTCCTTGTGTGGTATCTATAGGGGTGGAAGAACCAAAAAAACGGGCTAAGACCCGCATTACATTTCCGTCTACTACTGCATGAGGAAGTGCATAAGCAAAAGAGGCAATAGCTGCAGCTGTGTAGGGACCTACACCTTTGAGTTCTAATATATCCTGATAAGCAACCGGGAATTTTCCGTCCAGCTCAAAAGCTATGTAACGGGCAGTATGCAGCATATTTCTGCACCTGCTGTAATAGCCAAGTCCTTCCCATAATTTAAACACATCTTCATCCTTCGCATTAGCCAGGGAAGTGATTGTTGGAAAAGTTTTTACTATTTTTTCGTAGTAAGAAAGACCCTGTGCAACCCTAGTTTGTTGCAGAATGACCTCACTCAGCCAAATTAAATAAGGATTTTTCAAACCTTTCCATGGCATATGGCGTTTGTTAGTAATATGGTGCCAGTCTAACAAATGCTTATTGAAATAAATACCACTATTCATAGAGACTAGTTGTTTATACATGAAATAAACCATATTTTTAAAATGCGGATATTCAACAATTTAATTTTATCTTCATAACTAAATTAGCATAATATGAGAAAGGCAGATTTGGTAAATACTATATCTGAAAAAACCGGTATTCCTAAAGTAGATGTACTTGTAACACTGGAAACTATGTTTAAAGAAATCAAAACCTCACTTAAGAATGGAGAAAATCTATACGTAAGGGGATTTGGAAGTTTCATAGTGAAAAAGCGTGCAGCAAAAATCGGAAGAAACATAAAGAAGAATATTGCTGTAAATATACCGGAACATTTCATCCCGGCTTTTAAGCCATCAAAAGAATTTGTGGAAGACATTAAAAATGCACCAAATATTAAAGAAACACCGGCCATTAAAGAAGACTAGGTTAACTTTGCGTCAAAAGAATTTTTGATAGTGAATAAGCAATTGATCGTAATAGTAGCCGGCTTAATATCCGTTAGCTTACTTTTTGTATTTGGAAAAACCACCCATCCTTTTCCGGAAAAAAAGATTTCTGAATCTAACATTCCCGTATTTTCTATAGAGAAGAAACTGACCGAACTGAAAGCCTCCCTTTCTCCGGAACAGACAATGTACATAGCGTCCCAGGAACAGGGAATCACCCGTGGCGACGTAAAAACCCAACAGATAGAAGCACTTACCAACCTCGCAAATTTTTACCGGGATACCTTAAATCAGAAAGAAGCCTACTTATATTATACGGGGGAAGCAGCAAAATTGGATAAGTCAGAAAAAAACCTCACCTTTGCTGCCCATTTATATTTGGCAGCTCTGAGAGCAGAGCATGATGAAGCTAAATTAAGTTGGGAAACAGGAGAAGCCATTAATCTTTTTGAACAAGCACTAAAACTGAACCCGGAAAACGCAGATCTAAAAATCGGATTGGGTAGCGCTTATATCTTCGGAAGAGGCAAAACCGGTGATCCGCAAGAAACAATGCAGGGTGTGCAGCAATTACTGAGTGTGGTAAGGGCAGATTCTACAAACATGAAAGCACAACTCGTACTTGGTATCGGTGGTTTTGCTTCCGGACAGTATGATAAAGCACTGCCAAGGCTGTTGAAAGTGGCCAATGCAGAACCAGGAAATGTAGAAGCTGTGGCATTTGTTGCTGATACTTACGCTGCATTGGGAAATAAAACTGAGGCTCTTCGCTGGTACGAAAAGAGCAAAGTACTCATTAACAATCCAGCTTATAGCAAAGAGGTAGATGAGCGGATGAAAAACTTGAAATAACGAATTATTAAAAATATTTTTAAAAACAAAAAAAGACATTAACATGCCTTGTGGTAAAAAAAGAAAACGTCATAAAATAGCAACACACAAACGCAAGAAGCGTTTGAGAAAGAACCGTCATAAGAAGAAATAATTTTCTTTAATGGCTTGATGCTATTGGAATATCCTCGTATTTCGTACAGATATTTATTTCAGTATAATCTTCTTAGTGAAACCTTATTTAAATATAACCCACTGCCTGCTTTCTTCCTATTTTTTTAATTAAAATGAAAGCAGGCAGCAGGTAATGTATCTGTGTATGCAACGCCGCATATCTCACGCAATTTGCCATATACTGTGAGGTATACAAGAGGCTAAGTTTTCTTTGACCGTATTGTATTTACAATAAGGAAGTCTTTTTTTATAAATCATTGTCAGTTTTGACCAAGGAAATTATTATTAGTACTACTCCTCACGGAGTGGATATCGCCTTGCTGGAAAATAAGAAACTGGTTGAACTGCATACAGAAAAAACTGATGCAAGTTTTGCAGTTGGCGATTTTTACCTGGGAAAGGTAAAAAAACTCATTCCCGGCTTAAATGCTGCTTTTGTGGATATTGGCTTTGAGAAGGATGCATTTCTGCATTACACTGATCTAAGCCCTTATATAAAATCCATACTGAAGTACACACATGCTGCTATGAATCAGCAACCACAGCAAACGCTGGAATTTTCAAAATTTAAGGTAGAACCCGAGATCATAAAAACGGGTAAGATCACAGAAGTACTCAATGGTAAGCCTAATGTGTTGGTTCAAATCTTAAAAGAACCAATTGCTGCAAAAGGTCCGAGGTTGAGTTGTGAACTGAGTCTTCCGGGAAGGTATGTAGTGGTTACTCCATTTAGTGATGTAGTGGCCGTGAGCCGAAAAATTCACAGTAGTGAAGAAAGAAAAAGATTGCAGAAGATAGTAGAAGCTGTAAAGCCAAAAAATCTTGGAGTAATCATCAGAACTGCTGCCGAAGGTGCCCAAACTGCTGAACTCCATGCTGATCTTTTGGAATTAGAGAAAACCTGGAATACCATCACTCAGAACCTGAAGGCTGCAGTTCCTCCTCAAAAGATTTTAAGCGAGCAGGGAAAAACGACCAGCATTCTGAGGGACCTGATGACCGATGATTTCAACAAGATCGTGGTAGATGATAAATTATTGTTCCAGGATACAAAGACATACGTTCAGCACATTGCGCCGGAAAAATCTGAGATAGTAAGCTTTCACAGCAATGGTAGTGACATATTTGACACTTACGGTATTACCAAACAGGTAAAAGCTGCTTTTGGCAAATCAGTTAATCTGCCAAGTGGAGCCTACCTTATAGTAGAGCATACAGAAGCACTCCATGTAATAGATGTGAACAGCGGCTATAAAAGTGTGAGCAATAACCAGGAGCAAAATGCATTGGAAACTAACCTGGAAGCTGCAGAAGAAATATCCCGACAAATGCGGCTGCGAGATCTTGGCGGTATTATTATCGTCGATTTTATAGACATGCGCCTCCCGGAAAACAAGAAGAAACTCTGTGATGCCATGGATGGCTTCATGAGGCCTGACAGGGCCAAGCATGCCGTGCTTCCACTTACCAAGTTTGGATTGATGCAGATCACCAGGCAAAGGATGAAGCCGGAAATGACCATCAACACTACCGAAATGTGTCCAAGCTGCGAAGGAACCGGAAAAATCAGCAGCACACTTATATTGGAAGATGAGATAGCAAAGAACCTGAGTTACCTGATTATGCAGCGACATAAAGGACTGACGATAGATGTGCATCCTATCATCCACTCATACCTTACCTGCGGTCTGCCAAGCATCAGGCTACGCTGGACCTGGAAGTACAAACAAAAAATTAAAGTAAGGCCTAATGCACACAACCACCTCACAGAATTTAAATTCTTTGATGACAGTGGTGAAGAAATAAAGATCTAATAGAAAAATGCAGGAGTTGATTCCTGCATTTTTTTTGTTGTATATATTTAACTTAATTCTAATTAGGCAAATGCAGTATTATTTTTTGTAAGAATGCAGCTTCTATTTTATCAACGCATAAAGATTTTTGCAGGAATTCAGGAGGAAAAAAAATGAATACTGACAGTATTCTTTGCAGATAAAGCATGCAGTAGTTTTCTCAAAGTTGATGAGAGAAGAATTTATTTTAGCCACAAAGGCACTAAGACACAAAAAAAATTTCCATGAGAAAGAGGCTTCGAATTTATTTCGCCTGCGGCGAAAGGGTTGGCCACGAATTGCACGAATCTTCACGAATTATATTTCCAGCGGGAATTAATTTACACGGATTACTAACCTACAACTAACGAATCATCTGTGAAAATCTCTGTGATCCGTG
>JBBQYS010000020.1:0-33730 GCA_038208485.1 Chitinophagales bacterium | reverse complement strand
GTTTTTAACTTCACCTCAGTGCCTTTCATATTATTTCCTTCACCTTGTATATCATACTCTCCTGAAGCAATGATTGTTTTTAATCTCCAGAATAAATAAACATCGCCCGTTGTCTCCTTTTCTTTGGAATAAAAATGCTGTAAAATTTTAGAAACTTTAAGCCAATCAGTTGTAATATATTTTTTTAAAGCCTGGTCGTAGAAATCATAATCATACTGAGCTAATTTTTTTCCTCCTTCCAGTATTCTCACTCCTTTACTTTCATTGGCGAGTTTTATCCACTCGTCGGTATCTATCTCCCATTCGCTCAGGGTAATTTCCCGGGCAAGTTTTTTTGCTTTTAAAAATTCTTTAGCCGGAATTTCACTGAGCCACTGCGGATAAAATATTCCACCTTTTTCGTTGATAAAAGGAAGGTTGTTTAGGTATAGAATATGGATACGTCCCGGAAATTCTTTCAGGTAATGAAGCAGAAAATAATAGCCAGATACGTCATGCTTGTTCTGTGCAGCCCAGATCCATACCTGTTCTTCCTCATTGCGACGCATTCTGCCCACAACACCTGCAATGGTATTTGGATCATTTACCTCGCCTGATTCAGCTTTACCGGCATTTTCAGTTTCCGCCATTACCTGCGACCACCAATCCCTGCGGAGGGTTGCACCGGTACCGGAATAAAGATCTTCCAGCGGACCAACAGCATAATCATCACGTACTAAAACGACATCTCCCTGCAGGGCTTCATCCAACATTATGGCTTCCTGTAATACCGGCACGTCCGGCTCATTAAAAACTATATGGATCATTTTTTATTTTTCTCAATTAAATAATAAACACAACTCGTTACAAAATTTCTCAGCCAGGGAATTCCACTGATTACAGAAAACTGCTCTCTTGGTTTCCAGCCAAATTTATATTCATAGATTGGATTGATCAGAAAATGTTTTTTATTCAACACCTGGTATCCCGTCTTTTTAGAGATCTTCTCAAAACGCTCAATAGAAATTCCTGTTTCTTTTATTTCTTCCATCTCCGCCACATTCTCATTTGCCATTTTCATAATGCCTTTGTACACGGGCATCGGTAACATATGATAATAGGGAATCTTAGACAATACTTTGTTTTTCAGGATTTGCTGGTGTCCGCCCCATGGCATTTGCCAGGGTGGAAAACCAAAAAAGATCACCCCATTTTCTGTGAGCATTCCCTGCATGTATGCCATCAGTTTTTCCTGGTCGTATATATGTTCTATTACATCCTTCAGCAGAATGATATCGAACTTTCCGCCCAGGTCTTTTTCTATATCAGTTGTGTAAATGTCTTTAGATACAAAACTGATCTGGCCTGTTTCTATTTCATTTCTTAAAAATTGTCTTGCCAGCACCAGCCTTACTTCATCAAGTTCTACACCTACCGCAGTAAGGCCTGCCTTGAGGAAGGGAACCAGCACACCACCTTCTCCACATCCGATTTCCAAGATACGCATACCGGGTTGTACAGGAAATTTTTCGTTTATAAAAGGAAAAATATGCCTGGCCGAATTATCGGTATTGATCTGGAAATATTTTTTTGGATCGGCGTGAAATTCAAACATTATGTGAAGAAGATTAATAGTATTTAGTACTTAGTACTAAGATTATATGTGCAAAGTATTCTGACAATACTTTAAGCATTTATTGCTTTTAAATTTTTAAGCCCAGTTTATTAGATCTTCGATTTTTACTCCGGCCTAGCGGGATCTTCTATTTTTAATTTTTACTTTTTACTTTTAGCACTAAGCTACCGCCTGCTCTACCTCACTACTTATTTCTACCTCTACTTTCAGGTTATCGATGATAAACTCCTGGCGTGATGGTGTATTTTTCCCCATGTAATATTCCAGGAGTTGCTGCATGTGTTCACCCTGCTCCATAATTACAGGTTCCAGCCGCATATCGGTACTGATGAAACGGGCAAACTCCTCCGGGCTTATCTCACCCAGGCCCTTAAACCTTGTGATCTCCGGCTTACTACCAAGTTTTTTCATAGCAGCCTGTTTTTCGGCTTCATCATAACAGTAAATGGTTTCCTGTTTATTCCTTACCCGGAAAAGCGGCGTTTCCAAAATGTAAACATGCTGGTTCTTTACCAGGTCAGGAAAGAATTGCAGGAAGAATGTCATTAGTAAAAGCCGGATATGCATGCCATCCACATCAGCATCCGTAGCCACAACAATATTATTATACCTGAGTCCTTCATACCCTTCTTCTATATTTAACGCATGCTGTAGCAGGTTGAATTCTTCGTTTTCATACACGATCTTTTTAGTAAGACCGTAGCAGTTAAGTGGCTTACCACGAAGACTGAACACAGCCTGTGTCTTTACGTCCCGTGCCTTGGTGATGGAACCACTGGCACTATCACCTTCGGTAATAAAGATGGTGGATTCTTTCTGTTTTTCCGTGATAATATCTTTGTCTTTACCTGTAGCTTCATCATTATAATGGTACTTACAATCCCTTAATTTTTTGTTGTGAACATTAGCTTTCTTCGCTCTTTCGTTGGCCAGTTTTTTTATTCCTGCCATATCCTTTCTTTCCCGCTCACTTTGCTCTATTCTTCTCTTTATTGCTTCAGCCACTGCCGGGTTACGGTGCAGGTAATTGTTTAATTCTTTCCCCAGGAAATCTGCGATAAACGATTTCATACTTGGGCCTTTTTCATAAACCGTCTGCGAACCTAGTTTAGTCTTGGTTTGACTTTCAAAAACCGGTTCCTGCACCCTTACACTAATGGCAGCGCAAATGCTTCCTCTTATATCTGCAGCATCATAGTCTTTCTTGAAAAAATCCCTGATTGTTTTTACATAACCTTCCCGGAAAGCTGCCAGGTGAGTTCCACCCTGTGTGGTGAACTGACCGTTTACAAAACTGTAATATTCTTCTCCGTAACCATTCTCGTGGGTAATTGCAGTTTCTATGTCTTCTCCTTTCAGGTGAATGATCGGATAACGGATCTCATCTGCATTCGTTTTTCTTTCCAGCAAATCAAGCAGGCCATTCTTGCTGACATAGCGTTTGTTATTCAGGTGCATTACCAGACCGGCATTCAGGTAGCAATAATTCCAAAACTGGTTGTCGAGGTATTCCTGTACAAAATGAAAATTCTTGAAAATGCTGCTGTCTGGCACGAATGTAACCAGGGTCCCATTTGGCTCTTCTGTTTTTTGCTCTTTGTGTTCTTTCACTAAAATACCACGCTCAAATTCAGCGGTTTTTTCTTTTCCTTCTCTTACACTCATTACTATAAATGAATCGCTGAGTGCATTCACTGCTTTTGTACCCACTCCATTTAGGCCAACACTTTTTTGAAAAGCCTTGCTATCGTATTTGGCACCTGTGTTCATTTTACTCACCACATCCACCACTTTTCCTAGTGGAATACCACGACCAAAATCCCTTACCGTGATCACTTTATCTTTGATGGAGACTTCCACATGTTTTCCATGGCCCATAGTATGTTCATCTATACAATTATCTATCACCTCTTTTAGCAATACATAAATGCCATCATCCGGACTACTTCCATCACCAAGTTTACCGATATACATACCGGGACGTAAGCGTATATGCTCCTGCCAGTCGAGGGACCTGATGTTCTCTTCGGTATAATCGTTCTTAATTTCCGCCATCTTTCTTTAATAAAATTTATATAGGATATAAAGGCTGCAAATATACTAAAATGTTTAGCATGAATACATTAGGGTAAATATAGTTTTGATAAAGCTGTTGTGTATTTAAAAGTTATGAAGATAGTGTTGAAAAAATTTTCTCTCATTTGCGCTAAACAGTCAGTTAAAATATTGATAATCAAAATTAAATAAAAAACTTTCTGCGCTTTTTTTGTATTTACTGGCCAATTATGTTAACCATTGTCTAAGGAATTCACATTTAAGGTTGGGCTGTTGTTTTACTGCCTGGTTGGAATAAGATTTGATCTAGGTAAGAAAAAAAAAAGATGATACGCAACCTTATAATTATTATGATGAGCAGTTTAATTCTGTTTAGTTCTTGTACCAGCACCAGGATTACTTCTTCCTGGGTAGACCCGGATTTAAGTAATGCCAATTACCAAAAGTTACTCGTTCTCGGTATGTTCCAACCAAAAGACCAATCCTTAAGAACAAGGATTGAAAATCAATTTGTAAAGCAACTTGGTGATGGCGGTATTACCGTAAAATCAGGTTTTGAACAATATGGGCCTAAAGCATTTCAAAGTAATTCAGAAGATGAGGTTATAAAAAAACTAAAGGCTACCGGTTATGATGCAATCCTAACCACTACACTTCTGGATAAATCAAAAGACCAATATTATAACCAGGGAACAAGCAGGCTAGAGCCGGTAGGTTATGCCAGGGTCGGAAGATATATCACTACCATTTACGATAGGGTTTATCAGCCCGGGTACTACACAACTTCTACAGAATATTTTCTTGAGTCAAACCTTTACGATTTAAAAACAGGAGATCTTGTATACTCCGTTCAAAGCAAAACGGCTGACCCATCATCTGCTTATAACCTCGGGAATAATTACAGCAAAAGAATTACTGACCTGCAGGCAAAAGGGTTACTGAAAAAATGATCATTAATTTTCACTTCTTTAATTGCTGTTATAAGACAGAGAAATAAATTATCCGACAATTATTTTTATTCAATAAAAAAATGCCTCTCTTAATCAGGGAGGCATTTTTTATCTAAAGATTAATTTATCCTTCTGGTGTCAGATAAGCTGCGTATGCATAACCTTCTTCGCCATCAGCAGTGCGTACAAGCCACCATTGCTCATTACTGTTGCTCACTAAAGTAATTACTTCGTCATGTGCTGCTTTTCCAACAATTTCCTGGTCTGTTCCGGGGCCTTTTCTTATGTTTAGGTTACTACTATCGGTAGTCACCCTTACTTTGGTCACAGTCGCATCCACATTGGTTTTTATATTCATAATGAGGTCTCCGCCTGTAAAATTCGGATCGATCGCACCGTATTTTGCCCAGAGTTGATCTTTGACTGCGCCTGAAGGTGCGGTTCCATCAATATACATAACACCATCCTGTTCCCTTGCCTGCAGATCTGTAATACCTGCAGCAGTAGCTGCATCTACAATTGGCTGATATTTTGAAGTTAATGTTGACATATTTTTATTTTTTTTTAAATGATTACTATGATCCTTGAATTATTTAGTTTCCAGTTTATTGTCTATCCTTTTTGCACCAAGTCCATTCAAGGTCATCATTAATTTTGGTAAATTAGCTTTCTCAATTGTTCCCGTTAGCATAATAACTCCGTCAGACACTACTGCATTTACGCCTGGGTAATCTTTAGTAGCATCTCTAACCGAATTAGAAAGAGGATCATCTGATACTATTACTGGTGGAGTGAATGCCGGAGTAACCATAGTATTGTTTACAACTGAAGTTGCCCCAGCAGTTTTGGCATCGGTTTCTATCATTGTTTTTGTGGCTTCATCTTTAACTTCACCTGTAAGTGTGGCAACTCCCTCTGTAACTGAAACCATCACATTTGGTGCTTCAGCACTGAGTTTGGATTCAATTTTCGCTTTTATTTCGCTATCCTTTGGTTTACAGCCGGCAAGACTGAGAGATAGCATTAGTGCTAAAGCCATTGTCATTTTAAAAAGCTTCATGGTTTTATTTGTTTTAGTGTAAAAAAATATTCTTTCTAAATATCTACATAAACGAGCGAAAACAAAAAGTTATTTTAATAATTTAAGGTATAAATTATAAACAAGTTGTCCTCCCTCCATCTACAGGCAGATTAATTCCATTGATATAAGCTGCAGCAGGTGAAGCCAAAAATGCAACAGCACTTCCAAATTCTTCAGGATCCCCCATTCTGCCCACTGGTATTTCTTTCAATAATTCTTCTAAGACCTGCTCTTCAGTTTTACCAGACTTTTCCGCTTTGTTTTTTATCACATAATCCGCTCTTACAGTTTGTGTGAAGCCGGGTAAAACATTATTTACAGTAATACCAAATGGCCCAAGTTCGGTAGCTAGCGTTTTGGCCCAGTTTGCTACAGCTGCACGAATTGTATTGCTTACACCAAGTCCTGCAATGGGTGCTTTTACAGACGTAGAAATTACATTAATGATCCTGCCCCAGTTGTTTGCTTTCATGCCAGGTACAAGGGCCTGGGTAAGATATTGATTGCACAAAAGGTGACTCTCAAATGCCTGTACAAATTCTTCTGGCTTTGCTGCAAGTGCAGTACCGCCCGGAGGGCCACCAGTATTGTTTACAAGAATGTCTGCAACACCTCCCTGTGCTACATAACCTTTTATCATTTCATTTACTACTTCCGCATTAGAAAAATCTGCAACTAAGTAACTGTGTTGCTGTCCGGAAAAAGTCTCTAATTCATCAACAGAGGCTTTTAATTTCTCTTCATTTCTTGCCACTAAAACTACATTGCACCCAAGTTTTGCCAGTTCTTTGGCAGAAGCAAATCCAAGCCCCTGTGTGCTTCCGCAAACAACAGCTGTTTTATTTTTTAAATTTAAATTCATAGAAGAAATTTTTATTGCACATACCGTGCTTTCACAAAATCTGCCAGCAGGTAACTGATGAGCTTTCCTGTAGCTTCATCTTTTTTACCATCTCCTATCTGGCACGCACCCTCGCAGATGTGCAGGTAAGCCACCTTAGCATCCTGCGCTACAAATTTCAGGTATTGCCTTGCGTGTAGAGGCGTTACGCCACAAGGAGTAGAGGCACTACAAAGTGCATTTTGTATAGCGTCAAGATCCAGTTCTATTCCAGTAAATGTATCTTCTGTAAATCCGGTTGCCTGTGCCACAGCCTGAACGAAATTTAATTTCTCATAGAGAAAAATATCTTCGTAAGTATTGTATTTGATGAATGGATTACCATGTATTTCGGTAAGTACATTTTGCTGAATATAATTTTCATGTAATCCTACGATGGCATATTTTCCGAGGAAACCATCTGCTTCTGCATACTTGAATCCGTTTCCACTATGCCTGCCTTCCATGGGGCGGTAATCGCTGTGGGCATCCAGGTTAATACAATTGATCTGGGCAAGTGGCGTTTCCTTGGATTTGTGCCATCCTTTTGCTGCACCTTTTATAATCGGATACGCATTGTTGTGGCCGCCACCAATCACCAATGGAATTTTTCCGGCAGCAGTGATCGTTTTGATCATTTGCTCCACTTCTTCATCTATAATTTTTACCGCATGCCGGTAAGCATCTATTTTCTCATTGTGGTTGTACGCATTATTTTCTATCAGGTATTTGAGGTCGCCAAAATCAAAATGACCAAGCAACAAAATATTTTCCCCGGTGAGAAAATCATTGCTCTGAATGTTTAGAAATGAATGTAGAAAAGGATACCAGGCAGTATCTGCACCGGGCCTTCCCTCGTTAGCATTTACACCAATGTCTTCCGGAATGCCCAGCAGCACATACGTGGCAGAACTGTTTTGTATGGCATCGGGCCACTCATCTTCATTGTTGATTACCTGCAGGCGTTCCCCAAGTTTTGTTTCAAATTTTCGCACTTGGGTGATAGAAAGCAGGTCTTTCTTTGAATAAATTTTGAAATGCTTCATGGCAATGGCGTTTCTTGTTTAACCGGGTAAATAGATCAAATTATTGAACAAAATCAGAACAAACATAAATCTAAAAAAATAGAAAACTTCATTTTCTACCAATGATAAATTATCTCCCTGAATGAAGCAGAAAGATAAACAACAAACGAAATGAAAAAATAGCATTCAAACTTCTACACAAATAAAAAAAGTAAATAAATGAGTATGAATACTACATAAGCCAGTAACCGGGAATTCCGCTTATTATATCGGGAATAAACTACAGTAAGTAAGCAGTTTTCTTTTTTTTAAAAACCGTAAATTGCCTGCTCATAAAATCAGCTTATACATAGTTATGGATATCGAAGCCAATATAAATGAAGATGCACTGAAAATGGCCTGGAGTGCCACACGCCAAAAACTGGAAAAAATTTACCAGGGGGGTGGTGCAAAAGCTGCTGCAAAACAGAAAGCAAAAAACAAACTTACAGCCAGGGAGCGGATCACTTATTTATGCGATGCCAATAGCCTTTTCGTAGAGATAGGTGCTTTTGCAGGTTATGAAATGTATGAAGAACATGGTGGTTGTCCCGCCGCTGGCGTGGTTTGTGGCGTAGGCTATGTAAGCGGCAGGCAATGTGTGATAGTAGCTAATGATCAGACCGTAAAAGCTGGTGCCTGGTTTCCCATTACAGGAAAGAAAAACCTGCGTATGCAGGAAATAGCCATGGAAAATCATTTACCGATCATTTATATAGTAGATAGTGCCGGTGTGTACTTGCCATTGCAAGATGAAATATTTCCTGACAAAGAAAACTTTGGCCGCATATTCCGGAACAATGCGAAGATGAGTGCGATGGGTATTTCCCAAATAGCAGTAGTAACTGGTCCTTGTGTGGCGGGTGGCGCTTACCTCCCTATCATGAGCGATGAAACCATAATGGTGGAAGGTGCAGGTTCTATTTTTCTTGCGGGACCATACCTGGTAAAAGCTGCAATTGGAGAAAATGTAGAGGCAGAAGACCTCGGCGGTGCTGAAATGCACAATTCAGTTTCGGGCGTAGCTGATTATAAATTTGACACTGAGGAAGCTTGTTTTGATCATGTAAAAAAGATCATGGGGAAACTTGGTGCAGCAGGAAATGCAGGTTTCAATAAAATAGAAGCAAAGGAACCATCAGCTTCTCCTGAAATATTATACGGCTTGCAAAGTCCGGGGAATAAAAAGCCCTATGACATGCTGAAGCTGATAGAATGCATTACGGATGCAGATAGTTTTGAGGGATTTAAAGAAGAATACGGGCAAACAATAGTCTGTGGCTATGCAAGGATAAAAGGATGGGCCGTAGGAATTGTGGCCAATCAAAGGCTGCTGGTAAAAAGCAAAACTTCGGGTATGCAACTTGGTGGTGTTATTTATAATGACAGTGCTGACAAAGCAGCAAGATTTATCATGAACTGTAATCAGAAAAAAATTCCTTTGGTGTTCCTGCAGGATGTAACCGGTTTTATGGTGGGCAGCCGCAGCGAACAAAGCGGCATCATAAAAGATGGTGCTAAGATGGTAAATGCTGTGGCTAATTCTGTAGTACCTAAGATCACTATCATAGTAGGAAACTCTTACGGAGCCGGAAATTATGCCATGTGCGGAAAGGCCTATGATCCAAGGTTTATTTATGCCTGGCCTTCGGCAAAGATTGCAGTGATGGGTGGTGAACAAGCCGCAAAAACTATGGTGCAAATCCAGGTAAGTAGTCTTAAAGCAAAAGGTGAAACAATTACAGAAGAAGAGGAAAATAAAATCCTGAAACGTATCACGGAGAAATACGAAAAACAAACCCTTCCTGAATATGCAGCCGCAAGGCTTTGGGTAGATGCCATTATAGATCCGGGAGATACGAGGCAATTAATCGCCGAAGGAATTGCTGCAGCAAATCATAACCCGAAGATGGAGGAGTTTAAGGTGGGGGTGATACAAGTATAGACGTTAGATTTTTAGACGTCAGACCTGCAGACAATAGCCGGTAAACCTTTAGATGATAGACGTTAGATTTTAGACTAAATTCTTTTTGATAAATTTTCAATAAGATATTATTATTATAATTTAGATAATCGAAACTGCCTAAACGTAAAGCTTATAAATACTAAACTCCTAAACAATTCTCAACAATTCTCAACAATTCTCAACCACTCTCAACAATTCTCAACACTCCCCATGTCTATTACAATTTACACAGATGGTTCTTCTAAAGGAAATCCCGGGCCGGGTGGGTTTGGTGTACTGTTGCTGTATGGACAACACAGAAAAGAGATTAGTAAAGGTTTTAGAAAAACGACCAATAACAGGATGGAACTATGGGCTGTGATTGCAGGACTGGAAGCCATTACAAAAAAAGAATTGCCGGTAAAAATTTACTCAGATAGTCAGTATGTGGTAAAAGCAATAAAAGAAGGCTGGTTGAATACCTGGATGAGGACCAACTTTAAAGGAGGAAAAAAGAACCCGGATCTCTGGAGAAAATTTCATGCATTATCTAAAGACTTTTCCATAGAAATGATCTGGGTAAAAGGACATGCTGATAATCCTCACAACAACAGGTGCGATGAGCTGGCAACAAAAGCTGCAGATGGAAAAAACCTGGCAATAGATGAGGGATATGAAAATGCAATCAAGATTGATAAAAGCAGTTTGTTTTAATTTTCCTTATTGTTTAAATCAATAAATCTTAGAACTGCAGGATAAATTTCTTTATTAATTATATTACTGGAGACTTTTTTATTGCCACCACTGTATTGAGTATACACTACATACCCATCTCTATCTACTATAAAATTAACAGGAAAACCATGTCCGAAATTTAATTTTTTCACATCTTCCTTGTCCATTCGAAATACCGGGTACTTTATTTTATAAAGGTCTATCATCATTTCGATTGTTTTGGAAGAATCGAATGAGAAGGAAATGAATTGAAAGTTTTTTTTATGCCGGAGTTTTTCGTAAAGCCTGTTCAAATCTTCCAGTTCCGAGATACATGGAGGACAACCGGCAAACCAAAAGTTGATAAAAACCACACTACCTCTGAGTGATGCATTATTGCAAACCAGACTATCAATGTTAGCCTGGAATGGCACAAGCTTTTTTTCTTTTCTTACAGTTCCCGGATCCCATGAGTTTTGAGCACCAGCTATATTAAAAGTAGCAAGGAATAAAATGTTGAAGCACAACGATATAATTGTATTATTGAGCAACTGCTTTCTGCTGATCTTTTACAAAAAAGTACACATAGCTACCAAAGAAAATAGCGCTGAAAATAAGGTCTATCGGTAAGCGACGAAGCATAAAAGGAACACCGGCAGCAAGACACCTCATATAACCATTTAGCGAAGCTTCATAAAAGCCCTGGCTGAAGATAAACACGTTCGTGTTGCTTAGGAAAAAGAAAAGTAAAGTAGACATTATGGAAAATCCTGCAACGCTAAGCACAGTGATTTTCTTCATGGCAAAGCCAAGTAAAGTAACGCCTAACAAGCAAATATAATTTCCTACCTGCCCGATACCATAAAAGCCGGGAGCAATATTACTTACTTCAAGTAAAATATCAGAGCCCAGCATGGCCAGCAAAGGCATCATGAAGGCTAGTTTTTTATCAGTGAAAATAGCACCGCAGAATAAAGCAATGGCGATTATTGGATTAATACTTCCCTGTTGGTAGGTAGCAACCTTTAATACTGCAGCAACTAATATCAATACCGCAGCAATGATCAGGTTTCTTTTATTTAATGACATCTAATTTTCAGTTTTGGCAAAAATAAAAAATAAAAAATAAATACCCCGTAATTTTAAAGCAAGTCTACAAATCATGGCATCACATAACCTTACAGGGAGCATTGGGGAAGACCTGGCAGCGAGCTGGTTTGAAGAAAAAGGATTTTCTGTACTTCACAGAAACTGGCGCCATGGTAGGTTTGAGGTAGATATCATTGCCACAAAAAACAACATGCTCCATTTTATTGAAGTCAAATGTCGCCGCTCCAAAAAGTTTGGTCATCCTGAAGAAAATGTTTCTCCAAAAAAAATAAAGAACCTGATAGATGCCTCTGCTGAGTTTCTCTACCTGCATCCTGAATGGCAACGCATACAATTCGATATACTGGCCATTAACCTGTATGAAAATGAACCCACTGAATATTTTTATATTGAAGATGTGTATTTATGATCAAACAATACCATCCAACCGGGCTTTCATTTTTTCCACCATCGTAAAAGTAGCAGGACAGTAATCAATGTTTTGTTTGTGCACATGCGCATACGATTCCCATTTGCGTTTACTCAAATGCGGGAAGCCGGCACAGTCAGACGGTCGGACTTCATAGATAGTGCAGAAATTGGTTTTCATATCCAGGAACTGGCAAGGCTGCGTTACGTTCACCATGTCTTTATTGGTATCTTTCTTCAACCATTTTTCCGAAAACTCGGCAGGGGTTTCGCCAAAATGTGCAGAAATACGTTTTATATCTTTTGTTGAGAAAGTTGGTGTCATTACCTTGCAGCAATTGGCACAGGTAACGCAATCTATTTCCTGCCACACTTCAAATTCTACAACAGGAGTGAGTTTATCAATTCCTTTGGGTGGATTTTTTTCTGTTTTATTTAAAAATCGCCTGAAGCTTTTCCTGTGTAGTTCAAGTTTTTTTTTGAAAAGTTTCAAATTTACCGGGAGCATAGTGTGGTTTTTAGAAAACTAAAGTTTTACTGCTGCGAATGTAATGTTTAATTATATTGTACAACTTAGTAGTTATAGTACTTAACCAAATAAATTTATGTGGGAGTCGTATAAAAAAGGATTTAAAGCCTGGCTGCAGTTGGAGCGTTCTCTTTCTGATAATTCTGTTTCTGCCTACCTGAGTGACCTGGATAAACTTACAGATTATCTTTCGTTGCATAAACCTGACGCTTCACCAGAAAAGCTTGAGCTCAAAGACCTGAATCATTTCATCACCTGGATAAACGGTATAGGTATCAATGCAGCCTCACAGGCAAGGCTTATTTCAGGAATCAAAAGCTTTTACAAATACTGCATCATTGAGGAAATATGTACGGTAAATCCTACCCAATTGCTGGAAGCACCGAAACTTTCAAGAAAACTTCCGGATACACTTTCTTTTGAAGAAATAGAATCAATTATAGAGCAGATAGACCTGAGCAAAGAAGGCGGTGAAAGAAACAAAGCGATCCTGGAAACCATGTACAGCTCCGGGCTTAGAGTTAGCGAGGTGGTGAATCTGCAGATCAGTTCTTTGTTTTTAGATGTAGGATTTATTCGTGTCACTGGAAAGGGAGATAAGGAAAGATTGGTGCCAATTGGGTCGTCTGCTACAAAACATATTTTGCTGTATAAAAATAATATCCGCAATCATATAAAAATCGTGAAAGGAGAAGAGGATATTTTATTCCTGAACAGACGGGGTAAAAGACTTTCCCGGGTCATGATTTTTATGATACTGAAAGAACTGGCCATGAAAGCGGGAATTAAAAAAACAATTTCACCACATACTTTTCGTCATTCATTTGCTACTCACCTGGTAGAAGGCGGGGCAGACCTAAGGGCGGTACAGCAGATGCTGGGGCACCAAAGCATTACAACAACCGAAATATATACGCACCTGGATCGGGAATACCTGAGGACGACGCTGGAACAACATCATCCTTCGTTTAATCGAAAAAAATAAAACCTATCGCCAATTTTATTGGAGATTTTTTTCCCAAAAAGCATATTGCTGTTTGTCGTAAAATGAATAACTAATTCTAAAAAAATTACAGCTTTGATCATGTAGCTCCTCTCAAGCTTTGATCACCTGGAAATTGTTATTCTACCAAAGTATTGTCCCCATGGGTCTTTGCAATCACTTTTATTAAATTAAATCCTAACATTTTAAAACCATTTTCCCTATAGAAAAAAGTATGGTCCCCCCGGTACCTCTGGCAAGATGTTGTATAGTTTCTATCTCTGTACCATGATTTTACCCATGATCACCGGTATGTCTTTTCTTTCTGACTGAAGTGTAATCGTGTAATGTGTTTTCCTGGTACAATTTATCTGCCTTGATACATAACCGGCAGCATCTATAATAAAGACCTTTTGCTTTTCATTGATCAAAGAAACTGCACCTCCATCTTTATTTGTACGCACTGTTTTTCCATCAGCGAAGGTTATTGACGCATATGCAACCGGCACTCCCCTACTGTCCAGCACTTTCCAGGAGATAGCTGTTTGTTCTATAAATATTGATGGAGTATGCTTTGGAGTATCCGGGTTTTTCACTGGGATTTCCTGCACAGCAACTTTACCCATGACATCCTGTGCTGTTGCTGGCTTCCCAAATAATAAAAAGAAAAAAGCTGCAATATTCAGGTACCATTTTCTGCTTTTGGAAAATTCCCATTTATACATTTTCCGCTCCAACTGATCTGCCTGCATTCGGCCACAAGTATTGTTGCTGTTTTCTTTATTCGTAAAATAAGTAAGCACCTGTTCGTCATTAAGCGAAGTAAAATCTATCACTTGCTTCGCACAAACCTGGCAAAATTTGCCTTGGGCATCGGCTGTCATCTTATCCCAATTTTCATGGCAGGGAGAGGGAATGGAAAGTTGTACCTGTTGCATAGCTGAATTTTATTTTCAGATGCAACAGGTCTTGAGTTTACACAAAGACTGTAAAAACGAATTTTTAAAATAAGATGTTTGATATAATTATTCTGATTCGGCAAGAACATCCATTCTTTCCTGAATACCAGGATTTTGCTTGCGATATTTCTTAAACAAACTCTGAAAGCGAAGGTTAATCACCCCAAAAACGCCTTCTTTGATAATGCTCTTGTTCATTTTGCTGGCACCCAGTTTTCTGTCTTTAAAAGTAATAGGTACTTCTTTGATCTCAAAACCAAGCTTCCAGGCTGCGAATTTCATTTCTATCTGAAAAGCATATCCAACAAAACTGATTGAATTAAGATCGATAGTTTCCAGCACTTTTTTCCTGTAACACACAAATCCGGCTGTTGGATCTTTGACAGGCATCCCTGTAAGAATTCGGGTGTATAAAGAGGCTCCTTTGCTTAGTGCTATCCTATTTGTAGGCCAGTTTTCTATACCCCCATTTTTTACATACCTGGAACCTACAGCTACGTCTGCACCGTTTATGCAGGCATGGTATAATTTTTCCAGGTCTACAGGATTATGGGAAAAATCAGCATCCATTTCAAAAATGAAATTATAGCCTCTTTCTATAGCCCAGCGAAATCCATGAATATAAGCAGTACCTAAGCCAAGTTTCCCCTCTCTCTGTTCCATATACAACTGGCCGGGATATTTATCAAAAAGTGAGGAAACAATAGCAGCAGTCCCATCAGGGGAGCCATCATCTATTACCAATATATGATAGCCGGCCTGAAGGCCAACCACAGTATCTATGATGGCTTCAATATTTTCCTTCTCGTTATAGGTTGGTATGATGACTAACTTTTCCAATAGCTTATTTAGGGCAATGAATACTTAAAAGGTTCAAAATTACAGTTATAAATAATTATGCAATCAAATAATTGTTTCTTTCGATGTTATTTTTTTTGAAGCAACCTACGGTTATTTATTTCTGTAAGTTTCTTTTTTGTGTGAAGCGGAAAATCACTGCGCATCATCCAGTCGTAGTATTGTGGCTCTGTCTCCAGGGTTCCTAAGATAGATCTCCCTTTATACTTTCCAAAATTGAACACTTCCTCACCTTTATCATTAAAAGAAAACCTCCTGGCATAATCCACGATCTTATCTTCTCCAATGCAGCCTAAAATACTTTCTACCGTACGACCCAGCTTTTCATATTTCATTACCTGTGACTCCAGTACTTCTATTGTAGCCAGGATATCAACCTCTGCACTATGGGCATTTTCCAGTTCTTTTTGGCAAAAGAATTTATAGGCTGCAGTAAGTGTCCTTGGCTCCATTTGGTAAAATATATGCTGGGCATCTATCATTTTCCTGTCAGTAAGGTCTACATCTATTCCAGCACGCAGAAACTCTTCCATAAGCAATGGAATGTCAAACCGGTTGCTGTTATAACCTCCGAGGTCACAATTATCCAGGAATTGCTTTATTACATTGGCTACTTCTTTAAATCCGGGTTTGTCTTTTACTTTATCATCAGTAATACCGTGGATAGCCGAAGATTCTGCCGGAATTGGCATTCCAGGGTTAATCAATAAAGTCTTGGTCTGACGACTGCCATCAGTTTGTAGCTTTACAATTGCTATCTCTACTATGCGGTCGTTGCAAAGATCTACACCTGTAGTTTCAAGGTCTATAAAAGCGATTGGTCGGGAAAGTTGAAGCATAAAATAAACTGTGTTTAAGTAAGTTTCAAAGTTAACTTTTTTATTTTGGCTTGAAGTTGGTTACGTGTAATTAGAAAACATATAAAAAAAAGTCAAAAAATTACTGAACAAACGCTATATTAAACATGTGCCCGTGACTATTCAGTATATTTGCAGCATAATAAAAAACAGGGTTTTACGTTTAGATTGGAAATCCAGGTTTTGCCGGTTTAATTTTATTTTACATTTTAATAGATTTAGTATGAAGAAGTTAGTGGTTTTATTTGCTGTACTTTTCACCATGACAATTGTTTTTACCAGCTGCAGCAGCAGCCGTAAAACAGGATGTCCTGTAAACGTACGCTAAGCAAATTTCTTAACCCAGCATTATTTTTATGAATTGGATTCCTCTGCAATCTGAAGAAGCTTTAAAGGATATTATAAATGCTTCTTTTAATAAGCCCCAGGTAATTTTTAAACACAGCACACGCTGCAGTATCAGTAGTATGGCTAAAAGCCGGCTGGACAGAGGTGAATCTACAGAGGCTGCAGACTTTCATTACCTCGATCTCATTGCTTTCCGCCCCCTGAGCAACCAGGTAGCAAATTTACTCCACGTACAACATGAGTCTCCTCAGATCATTCTTTTAAAAGATGGCAAGTGCATATATGATGAAAGCCACAACGGCATTCTTATGGATGATATCCTGGAACAGGTAGCAGCAAATGCCTGATTTTTCTCCTTATTTTTTTACTGAAAACAACCAGGGAAAGAGACCTGGCTCTGCAAATGCACTATCCCAGCTATTGTGATTGGCGTTAGGATACAAAGTGAGCTTTACATCCGCCCCGGCAGCTTTCAATGCTGCATACATATCTTTTGTAAACTGCGGATCTACGACATCATCTTTTTCTCCATGAAATAACCACCATTTGGTCCGCACCATTTTTTTAGCAGTTTCCGGATTTGCTCCTCCACAAATGGCAAATGCAGCAGCAAACAATTTTGGTTTCCTTCTTACCATTTCATAAGTACCCATTCCTCCCATGGATAATCCGCCGGCATATACCCTTTTTGTATCAACAGGATATTGCGCCAATATTTTCCTCAGCAATTTCAGGGCTGTCGCCATCGCATGTGTCGGTTTTTCATCAGTATAAAAACTAAAGCTCCTTTTACCCTTTGCGTCAGTTTCTATTTTTACATTGCTCCAGTAATCTGTAGAGGGACATTGTGGGAATACAACAATAGCAGGAAACTTTTCCCGGTTCTCTTTGTTCAAGAACATTTTAGCCCCATGCACCAATTGCTTTTCATTATCAGTGCCACTTTCCCCCCGCCCATGAAGGAAATAAACGAGTGGATATTTTTTATTTGGATCATAATTCTCAGGCAATAATATCCGGTAAGGCATGGTATCCTTGCCTTGAATAAAAACCTGTTTATTGAACAATGATTTATCCTGCGCATGGGCATTAAATACAAACATAAAAATAATGGGTATGTATAGAAAAGATTTAAACTTCATTGTATATTTTTTGATGCTTTAATTGAAAAACTTTTTAAAAAAAGTTGTAACCAATTAATTTAATAATGCATTGCTGGAAGTACGATTGATAACTTACAACTGATCATTCCAACTTTATTTTAAAGTAAATCCTGCCTCTTTTACTTCTGCGCTGCTCGTGCCAATAAATACTTTAAACGCACCGGGCTCAGCTGCAAATTTCAGGTCACTGTTATAAAACTTTAAATCTTCTACGGTCACAGAAAAACTAACTGTTTTGCTTTCGCCGGTTTTCAGCATTATTTTCTGAAAGCCTTTCAATTCTTTCACCGGGCGGGAAATTGAGCCAACCATATCACGAATATAAAGTTGCACTACTTCCTTCCCATCACGACTGCCGGTATTCTTAATTGTCACCGAAGCGGTCAGCTTCCCGTTCATTGCCATTACAGAATCAGAAAGTTTAATGTCACTGTACTCAAAACTTGTGTAGCTTTTCCCATATCCAAACGGATATAGGGGTTCGTTTGTTACGTCAAGGTAATTGCTTCTGAATTTTTGAAACCATTTGCCATCAGCCAATGGCCGCCCTGTGTTCAGGTGATTGTAATAAAGAGGAATCTGTCCCACATTCTGAGGAAAAGTCGTGGTAAGTTTTCCTGAAGGATTTACATCTCCAAAGAGCACTTCAGCAATGGCATCACCGGTTTCAGTTCCGCCAAACCAAACATCAAGAATTGCCGGAACGTTTTTATTTTCCCAACCAAGGGTCATGGGTCTTCCGTTAAATAATATCAATACAACCGGCTTTCCGGTCTTCACCAATTCCAATAAAAGTTCCTTTTGCACATCAGGAATTCCTATTTCACTCCTGCTGCTGCTTTCACCACTAAACTCACTACTCTCCCCGAGTGCAGCTATGATCACATCTGCCTTCAAAGCTATATCCAGCGCTTCATTTCTTATCTCTTCGGCAGATCTCTTGTCCCTGTTCATTGAGCGGCCAAACATGGTTGCCCTTTCTTCCAATGCAGCATCAGAAGTAAGGTTGCTTCCTTTAGCTACAAGTAGTGTTGCATTATTTCCAATCAGTTTCTCAATACCTTCTTTTACAGTAATAGCATCCTTCATATCTGTAGCCACACTCCAGGTACCTGCCATATTAGATCTGGCATCTGCCAATGGACCTATCAATGCAATTGTTCCGCTTTTTTTCAGCGGCAAAACGTTTCCTTCATTCTTCAGCAAAACAAAACTTTCTGCTGCAATTTCTTTTGCTGCTTTGCGGTTGGCAGGCGTCAGTATATCAGTTTTACTCCTGGCCACATCGCAGTTCTTGTAAGGATTTTCAAACAAGCCCAATTTATATTTCGCTTCCAGTATTAGCCTGCAGGAATTATCTATTTCTGCCAGGGTCACCTTTCCTTCTTTCAAAGATTTTTCTAATGTAGTCAGGAAGCCTTCACCTACCATATCCATATCCACACCTGCTTTAAGTGCCAGCGCACTTGCCTGCTGCAGGTTGCCCATTCCATGATCTATCATTTCATTGATACCTGTGTAATCCGTTACCACAAAACCTTTAAACCCCCACTCTTTTCTCAACACATCCGTAAGCAACCATTTATTCCCGGTAGCTGGTACATAGTTCACTACATTAAAAGAAGCCATTACACTCCCTGCCCCGGCATCTATTGCAGCTTTGTATGGAGGAAAATAAAAGTTGTACATACTTAGTTTGCTCATGTCAACTGTATTGTAATCCCGACCCGCTTCTCCTGCACCATACAGCGCAAAATGTTTTACACAACTCAACAAACTTGTCGGGCTTTTCAGGTCATTGTTTTGATATCCTTTCACCATGGCTTTTGCTACCTGGCTGCCGAGGTACGGATCTTCCCCACTCCCTTCTGAAATACGACCCCAACGTGGGTCACGGCTGATATCTACCATCGGGCTAAAAGTCCAACCAATCCCATCTGCACTCGCTTCCACCGCAGCAATTCTTGCACTCTTTTCCACAGCATCCATGTTCCAGGTGCAGGATAAACCAAGCGGAATTGGAAATGTTGTGCGGTATCCATGTATCACATCCATACCGAAGAGCAAGGGAATTTTCATCCGGCTTTCTTCTACTGCAACACGCTGCACTTCCCGGATTTTCTCCACACCTTTTATGTTGAACAAACCACCAACTTTACCTTCTTTTATTTTTTTTGCAATGTCACTACTGTTTGCAGAACCTGTTACTATATCTCCACTGCTGGGCAGATTTAATTGTCCGAGCTTTTCTGTCAATGTCATTTTTTTCATCAGCCCATCTATATAAGCCTTCATTTTTGCATCCTGCGCCAGCACTGCATTCCAGCTCACAAGAAGTATTATCAACAGGAAAGAAATTCTTTTTATTGTCGTCATATTAAACTTCGTTTAGCGTGAAAGGTGTAAAATATAAATATACATTTTTTATTTCTTGGGGGCCGTCAGCAGCAATACATTTATCAGGTGATACAAATAGGCCGGTGCGCTGCACCTGGATTTAAAAATATCCTTATCGTTTTACAAATAGGTCGGTGCGCTGCACCTGGAATTAAAAAATATTCTTATCGTTCTACAAATATTCCGGTGAGCTGCACCTGACTGAAATAAATTATTCTATCATTTTACAAATGGTTAGGGCGGCTATACAGCAAAAAAATCATTGACTTTTTTAATAATATTCAGCGTAAGATGCAGCGCACCGACGAATTTATAGCGCAGCGCACCGACCTATTTATAGCACAAGCCCACAAGAATAAAAATGTGCAGCGCATTGACCTATTTGTTGGCATCTGGCGTGAGTACCGGTGCAATTAGTTTCTGCCAAATTTTATACCCGGCCGGGAGCATGTGCAATTTGTCTTTCTGAAAAATATGTTCCATTGGTTTCCCGTTTTCATCCAACATAGCATCGTACACATTTACATAAGACGTATGCTTCTTTTTGCTAAGCCAGGATTTAATCTTTGCATTCACCTCTACCATCTGCGGCATAAGGTTAGCCCTCGCAGGACTAGGTTTTATAGAAATGTACGTCACAGGAATTCCCGGATAATGATCCCTGATCATGCAAAAAAGTTTTTTAAAACGCTGCACTACAACTTTGCTTTTTTCACCTCCTTCTACAGCAAGGTCATTTTCCCCGCAATAGATCACTACTTGCCTTGGGGCATATTTAAAAATAACCTGGTCTGCCCTGTCTATTACATCGGTTAGTGTAGATCCACCAAAGCCACGGTTCAGGATATGATAGCCCGGAAAATAATCACTCACATCCTGCCAGATGGTAAATGATGAACTACCAATAAATAATATCTGACCTTTTGCAGGAAAAGTAATAGAATCCTCCCTGTGAAATTGATTGAACTCTCTTGAAAAAGGCTGGGCATAGACCAGTGAGAAAGTCAATAGAAATGTGAGCCCGAGGAATAATTTTTTCATTATCAAAATTTAAAAAGAAATAGTGCATTAATCTTTAGGATTAACAATACCTCACTGACCCACTGCATTCATTGATTTTGCTGTAATGTAAGGACTTGTAAACCCAAATTTTGTGAGCCCCGCCTGTACTTCAGGGCAACTCATAAATAAATCCCACAACAACCCTGATCTATAATTTTCTATCATCACAATGATAGGTCCCTGGTCTATGGCCAGGTGGGAAGTGGCATACCAGTTTTTTGTCTCATTAAACCCATCAGTGAAACCATATTCGCTCCACACTTTATCACCGAGGTCATAATAAAAATGCTTCAGAGCCGCCATTGATTCTGCGGGTGTGTAAGGGAATGCAGAAAGTGCGGCTGTAATGGTAATTGTTCCTACATCATTTGTTGGTGATGAGCCATTGTATCCTACATAACTATCACCACTGGTAAGGCCCCAGCTATTTTTTCCATAGCCTTTAAACTCCTTAGGGTTGTCTACACAATAGCTGTAATTGATGAGTGAGTGATTCGTATTTTCTTTCCAGTAATCTGCATACCTGTCCTTTAATCCTTTTGGATTTAGTCCCAGGTAACTGTACTGACTAAAGAAAAGCGGGCCTCCATAATCAGGACCAAGAGGCAGCTCATATCCATAAAATGTTTTCCCGTTTTTAAAATTTATTCCCTGTGCCCAACCCCTGTCATACACTTTCCGTGTCACAGGATATTTGGTGGCGCTTGCAGCCATTATGTATGTGATCAGGCATTCGTTATAACCCCGCAGTGGAAAATTCATGGTCCAGTCATTATTTGGGCTCCAGTGCCAGTATAAGACCTCCTCTCCTCCCCTGGTAAACCAATCCCACTCTACATCATTCCAGATGTTGTTGATTTTGTTTCGCAGTTCTGATTCTACCCTACTATTTTTATCATCAAAAAATTGTCTTGCAGTCAGTAACCCTTGTAGCAGGTAGGATGTTTCTACCAGGTCGGCACCATCATCTTTCCTGCTGAAAGGAATAGTTTTTCCTGTGCTTCCATTCATCCAATGAGGGAAAACCCCGTGGTAGCTATCAGCTTTTTTTAATAAAAATGAGACGAGTTTTAGCAGGAATTTTGCTGCTGTATCACGTTTGATGAAATTCCTTTTTACAGCCACAACGGTGCTCATAATACCAAACCCTGTCCCTCCGATGGTTACTGTTTCATGACCATAATTATTTGTATTGCTTCTTTCCCGTGCCATGCCACTTTCAGGATGTGCAAAATCCCAGAAATAGCGAAAGGTTTGTTTCTGTACAAGATCTAATAAGGCTGAGTCAGATAGATTTTTTGGTCTTTGCGTGGGATCAAAGGAAACTGGCTGTAAACTTTTCTGAGCAATAGCACAAGATGCTACAGAAAACACCAGTAATAAAACAAGGAAATTATGTCTAAACATATGGCAGTTGAATTTACATGTTTTCAAAAATAAGTATAATATTACTAAGTCAATTTAAGGGTTCAGCCATAAAAAAAGCAGGAAGACTTTTGTAAAATCTTTCCTGCTTTTGATTAATTGAAGACTAAAAATTTAATCCAGTCTTTCAATTGAAAGCCTCGTATATTTTTCTTTTGTATTTTTTTCTATCACCATAATATGACCTTCTTTAGCAGGGCCTATTAACATTGTTGATCCGTCTTTACTATACGGTACTGTACGAATTATCTTACGCTTTTCGGTGCTGTAAATTTGTGTGGTTTTCGAATCACTTGCCACCAGGTAAGTAGTTTTTGCTTCTTCATTAGCCAGGCTGTAGTTTGACCTGTAATTTGAGAGATAATTAATATCTGCTTTTCCTGCTCCCTTGGGTGTTCTCTTCATTTTTATTTCATTTTCCTGAAGCAAAGCACCTTTTGGGGTAAGTTTAAAGATATTAGTGTTGTTATAAGTATATACGTTGTAACCAAGTGCAGCCTGCATAAATGGAACAACAATTAGTGGAGCAAAGACCACACTACTGATAATTCCGCCTACCCTAACATGCTTACGCAATTCATCAGTAACAAAATAAGTATTGCCATTATAGTCACGATAGGTAGTGCTGATGACATTATAACTTTTATTTGATTTTGTATACCCTAGTTTATTGATATCTGGTTGCAATGAACCATCGCTCCAATACACATATTTTTCCTTCATACCATTTTTGGCAGTAGAATCCATATCAATAGTAAATACACCCTTGGTCATTGCTTTTGCAAACACCTTGATGCGGGGGTCAACTTTATTTCTTTTGTTGTTGATGATGCTTCCTGCTATATACAAGTTACCTGACTGAGGATCTGCTTCAAATGTGCGCACCCTAAGTTGGTTTCCTTCTTTGTCCTGCAATTGCCTTGTTTTCCCAACCTTTCCGGTAGCTGCATCTATAGATGTAAATGTATAGTCACCATAGGTATATTTTTCATTCTTCATTAGCATGTAAATGTTACTGCCAGCAGTATTCAGATAATACGACTCTGCATCTGCCATGCTGCTAGTCCAAAGCTGCTTTCCATCAAGACCATACTTTACCAGCTTAGAACTATTGTCATCTCCATAAAACATAAGGAATCCCTGGCCTTTTAATCCCTCTAATTGTAATCCCTTTTTCAAACGGGTATTGTAAGAATAAGAACTTGATCTGCCATAACCGCTATTGCTAAAGCTACCGGAAGTGGTCACAGAAATATTTTCAGTATTCAGGATTTTTCCATCAAGATTTATAAACTGGGTCATGACAAAATCTTTTGACTCTTTCTTTTTTACTTCTTTGTATTTTGTATAGTCTTTCCCCAACTCTGTACTTTTTATGTAGCTTAAACATAAAACGTCTTCCTCAAAACTTATGGCTCTTAAGTAAAGTCCGATTTCCCTAAACTCTACAACACCTATATCATTAAGGTTTTCATCCATAATGCTAAGCTTGTAATTGAACGAGTCCTGGCTTGCTTTTTCCAATTGAGTAAATACAACATAACCAATTACGGAGCCACCGGAGAAAATGGTTTTACTCTCAGATGAGATGTCGCTGTTCACTTCTTTAAATACTTTCGACTGGGCATAAATGCCTGTAGAAACAGCCATTGCTGCAAACAGGACAAGGATTTTTTTCATAAAATAAATTGTTCTTAAGATGAATAGATAGTATTGGTAAATGAGTTATTTAAATTTGTCTGCAACTTCTGCATAAATACTTGTAGGGTAATTTGCCAGGAATTCTTTGGAAGAGCTCTCCTGTTCTTTTTTACTGATATCTTCTCTTGAAATAAGTGAGGTAAGAAAAGATTTAAACCCACGACTATCACTGGATGCCCCCGACCAGAAAGGTAATCCTCCCATCGATTTTACTGCGGATGATAGTTGCTCTGCAGGAATTTGCTCCAGCATGGTCTGTGTAGCATAATAGTCTTTAGAGATAAGCTCTTTGGGCACTACACCAATAGAGTTGAACCTTGCCAGTTTTCTATCAGAATAATACAAACCTGCAAATATGTTGTAGACCATGATATCGTACCAGGCATCTTTGTTGTTTTTATCTTTTAGCAACATTATCCTGTATAGCGCAGGGGTAAGGCTCATGTTATTATACAAATTCCATACAATCATTTTATCTGCAGCTTCATGTATTGAAGCTGGGATAGTGGTGTATACAGTATTTGCTGAGGTGAAGTGTTTGGTTGCATTATATCGCTCTATACAATCAGGATGCGTTTTTAGCGAATCCGTAAGATTTTCCCCTTTGCTGAAATTGTAATTTCTGCCAGAAAGGCCTTTACTCTTTTTTACAAACCACTGATCTTCCAGGTTTAGATTGAAAGCCGTGAAATAAGATTTTGCAGGCTGCTTTAGCTCAGTTCTGTATTCATTGTCTGAGCTATCTAATTTTAAAAAATATTCAGCATTAAAATTGAGCTTGGTTTTATTCAACATAACAATAGCCAGGGAATCTGCTTCGCTTTCTTTGTAGCGGCTGTGCTTGCTACGGCTGAAACTGTAGGATTTTAATACCTCTTTCAGTTTCGTTAGTCTTCCATATTCAGAACTCAGAACATCATTAAGTGAAGCTTTATATTCCTCAGAAGTCAACAGTTCAGCTTTTTGCTTCATAGCATTCCCTGTATGATCCAGGATATTATGGGCCAGTTCATGCGCTAATATCAATGCAAGTTCTTCCCTTGTAGTCACATAGCTGATCAACCCGAGATTAACTGCAAGGACATTTCCACCAATAGCATAGGCATTTACACTTTCACTACGATCTATCAGGAGCAGCGGATTACCTTTTATCAGGTCTTTGTTTGCTGCTGTCAATTCACTTATTATTCCATTTACATAAGCAATTATTTCTTTGTTGTAAATGAAATTGTTTCCCTGTATGGCATCAATCAAAAAACTGGTACGGCTATCCCAGATCTCTACATATTTAGCTTGTGTTTTCTTATCCTTATATACTGCAGGACAAACCCAGGCTTTTTTTAAAGAATCTTTTTGCTTTGCAAATGCAAAACGGGAAAGGTCAGCATAAGCAGAAAATGGTTTTTCCTGCGCATAGCTTTTATTTTGAAAAAAAGCAAGGAAAAATACGAACAGGAGAATTAATTTCTTTGAAGTAAAAACGGCATATGCATGCCACACAGCGTTTCCTAAGGTTTTCAAGAAGTCAGTTTTAGAGTTGTGCCCGCAGGCAAAATTGTTAACGATTTGTAAAACTACTAAATTTTTCCATTAAAAATCTAAGTGCAAAAAAATCAACTTTCTACAAATAAGGCGCTGTGAAACCAAGACTTCGAAGGCCTGCTTTTACTTCCGGAGCACTGGTAAATAAATTCCAAAGCAGGTTTGTCCGGTAATTTTCTATCATTACAATGATGGGTCCCTGGTCTATAGCCAGGAATGAAGAAGCAAACCAGGGTTCATTCAAAGAAAAAGCATCTATAAAACCATATTCTTTGAATAACCTGTCTCCCAACACATAGTAGTAAAACTTTAAAGCCTTCATACTTTCTACCGGGGTATAAGGAAATGATGACAATGCAGCCGTAGGAGCTATGTATCCACGATCATTTGTTGGTGAGCTTGCTGTGTAGCCATTTTGTATATCACTTGCAGTAAGTCCCCAAACTGAATCGCTATAGCCATAATAGCCCAGTGGATTTGCTATACAATAATTATAGTTGATCAATGTGTGGTTCCTTGTTTGAGTTGTATAATTCGCATAGGCATCATTCAACCCATTTGGATTTATTCCAAGGAAAGAATAATGCTCAAAAAATAACGGCCCACCAAGATTTGGCCCTAAAGGCAATACATAACCATAGTAGGTATTTCCATTTATGAAACCACTTCCTCCATTATTGGCAAATCCATTCTGGTATACAACAGGTGGAATTCCATGAGTGGTAGAAGACGCTGCCAGTACATAGGAAATCAGCGTTTCGTTCCAGCCTCTTATTCTTAAATTTATTGACCAGGCAAAGTTGGGACTGTAATGCCAATACAATTGATTTTGCCCGCCCTGCCGGAACCAATCCCATTCTACCCTGTCAATAATCGTGTTTATATCTGTTCGCAAACTTGCTTCAGCACCAGCGCCGTTAAAATATTGCCTGGCACAGATCAGCCCCTGGATCAGGAAAGATGTTTCCACCAGGTCAGCTCCATTGTCCTGTGCACTAAAAGGAATGATAGCACCAGTAGTTCCATTCATCCAATGCGGAAATGCACCATGCACTGTTGCTGCTGTATTTTTAAGAAAGCCCACAATAGTTTGCAGACGGCTAAGCCCCTGTGCCCTCGTGATGAAATTCCGGTTTACTCCTGTGATCAAAGCCATTACACCAAAACCAGACCCGCCAGAAGTTACTGTTTCGTTGGAAGTATTTCTTTCCCTGGCCAGGCCACTAACCGGGTGCCCGAAATCGTAAAAATATTTAAAGGTTTGTTGCTGTACTTTGTCTAACAGAGCGCTATCAGAAATTGCTGGGAACTTCCGGCTGCTGTCTATCCCTACTTTCAGAGAAATAACCAGGGGATTAATGAGGCTGCCATTAGATGCAGACTTCAGGCTGTTAGATAAGGAAACATTATAGCTTGTGAATGCTGCCAAAGGATTAGCAGGTGTTATAGATACATCTTTATTATTGTTGGTAAGGGCTAGAGTAGTTGCTACAACACCGCCTCCGGCATTTGTCCATGTGATACCTGTGTTTACTGTTGCAGGATTTAGTGGGTCAGAAAAAGAAAATGTCACCACAGGTTTGGTACTTACGTCTTTGTAAGATAAGGTTCCGTTGTATACATTATTCACTTTGAACGAAGCAGAGTAAGTACTATTTACGGGGGTAGTACCTGAACCATTTTCTTTTTTACATCCTGTAAATAATACAAATGAAAATAACAGTGGAAGGGAGTATGTTTTTATCATTGCAAGCATAAAAAAAATTAATAAAACTGTATGAATAAAGATAAAAAAAGCCCGGGCAAATACCCGGGCTGAATATTATAATTAAAAAAAAATTATTTCCCTGCCTTACCAAGTTTGTACAAAGCAGAAATAAATGCATCAGGTAAAACTGTATTGTACACTCTTATCTCATCAACATTACCCACCATTGGTTGGAAGCTAACATCTGCATTCACTGCCTTACCCGGAATTACATTATAATTTCCCCCAATGATAATTTCATTTGGTTCAAAAGATTTAAACAAATTATTGCCTACTCCCCTGTTAGGATAGTTACCAATTTTTATTGCATTTCCCCAAATATTAAATGTTCCGGTTGAAGCAGCGTAGGTAATTAGAATATGTGCCCAGGTATTTTCCCCAATTTTTGGAGACAGGTTCTGTGCGCCAAAGTTATTTATGTTGTCTTGCCTACCTCCACCTACTGTAAGGAAATATGGATGAATCTGTAAATAATCAGTATTAGATGCTGGTCTTGCCTGTGTTTCTAATAGAAAGTCCACATTCCCATTGAACATGTTAGGTCTTGCTATCTGAAATAACATTGTTTTCTTGGTGCCATTATTAAGTATCTGTACCCAGGTACTTATGGTAAAACTTTTCAGCGAATCTGTTTTGAAAGCCGCAAACTGCTGTGCATAATACAAATAACCGCCATTTAGTCGCAACGATTTACCCGTAATACCTCCATCCACCAAACTTGCATTTGACTGCTCTGTAGGCGCTGCACCGGTTTTTTGCTCTGCAAATGAATTGTTGAATCCCCAATATGCTACAAGATTATTTGGAAAAATCTGACCTGAGCTATCAAAGCCATCAATCTTTCCCTCATATGCAGCCGGAGAAGTTCCAGGCAAATTATTTTGATTTTCTTTATCGCAAGACGCTAAACCGGTTAATGCTGCAAAGCAAATTGCCCCTGCGAAAAGTTTGTTTATTATTTTATACATTTTTTACAGTTTAAATTATTTATGGGTAAAGAGGATTTTGAGTCAGAACTCCACCTGAAATATCAATTTGAGCTTGAGGAATTGGCAAGAGGTTATCACGATTGGGATTGTAGTTCGGCCTGTTTGCACTTGATAATGCAGCCTGTGCAGTACCCCAACGGATCAAATCATAAAAACGATCCAACTCCATGGCAAGCTCTAATCTTCTTTCCAGGCGTATAGCAGCCCGAAGCATTGCCTGGTCAGTTGTAGTTACGTCTGGAAGAGCACCGGCAGAAGCACTCAATCTTGCTCTTGCTCGAACCATATTAAGTTTTACACGGGCATCTTCGATATTTGCAGCACCACCTACTTCATTGGCAGCTTCTGCATACATTAAAACAACATCCGCATAGCGCATGATTCTGATATTCATCCACCAGCCTTTTCTATTTCCAACCTTATTTCTTACAGCAGGATTAGTATATACTTTTTCGTTGTAATTAGGATTAGGAGCGCCTACCATAGTTTCACCATAGTAAGTAGTTTCACCTAGTCTCAGGAAAGTTCTTTCATACCTTGGATCTACAATAACACCTGCAGCATTTGTATCATAAGCAGCTTTAAGAAAGTTATTTGGATTATTGAATCCAAATCCAAGATCTAAAGCGCCTGACCCTCTGAAACCCTGGTCATTGGCGTATTGTACACCATAATTAGAACTTGCCTGCTGACCCGGAGTTGCAGTAGCTACCGCCTGGATTTCAAACACGGATCCTGAAGAATTTTCTCCGGTTTCTTTAAATATCTCTTCGTACCTGGTATTTAGATTGTACATACCTGAATTAATCACCTGTCCTGCTAGACTCATTGCCATAGCCCAATTGCCCCTGGTTAAATAAACTTTTGCCAACATGCCTTTCGCAGCTCCACTGGTTAGTCTTCCTATGAATGCAGAAGGATAAGATAGTGGAAGGTTTTGGGTTGCAAAAAGCAAATCGCTTTCTATAAAGGCATAAATTTCTGAGGCAGGAGTACGTGGTACATTTTTAGGAATTGTTGTGGCAGTATCGAACTTAGGGACTGCTCCAAAAGCCCTTACCAATTCAAAATAAACAAAACCCCGAATAAATCTTGCTTCGGCTCTTGCCTGTGCTTTGAATGGTTCGTTGATAGCTACTGAATCTTCATTAATTTTCTTTAATGCAAGGTTACAATTGGCAATAGCATTAAAATGATCTACCCAATATGTATTAGTAAGCCCATTGCTCGGAAGAACAGGGAATTCATCATATTGTCTAGAACTTGGTCCGTCTGCTGGAGTGCTTCCCTTGTCAGCATCGTCACTTCTTATACTATTACATGCGATCATTGGAGATCCTGTAAATCCATAATCTCTTAGTGAAGCATAACAACCAAATACAAATTGGTCATATGGACCAGATCCTTGTGGAAAAGGATAGGTATCATAAGTGTAAGAACCCTGAGGTTCTCTGTCAAGAAAATCTTTTTTACATGCAGTAAAAGCAGATATCAATACTAAAGCCAATCCTACATAAAGTAGACTAGGTTTATTTGAAATAATCTTTTTCATTTTATTTTATTATTTAATGCTATAATTTATTAAAAAACCAGGTTAACACCAACTGTGTAAATAGTTGGTACAGGATACGAACCATTATCTGCCCCACCTGCGATTGGATTAGAAATAGATACTTCTGGAGAATAACCAGTTGCATAACTAAATGTAGCAAGGTTCTGAGCGCTTACTGACAATCTTAAGGTTTCTGCGCCAAGTCTCTTAGCAACACTATTACCAAAATTGTACCCAAGCTGAACATTTCTAATCCTGAAATAATCACCTTTCTCCAAATAGTATGAGCTAAACAGGAAATTATTTCCACGTGTTTGATCCAGTATAGGTTCTATGTTGGTTGTTCCCGGAGCTGTCCAGGCATCTAACCTGTTTGTTTCATAATTCAGCGTAGCGAAAGTGGCGGTTCTTCTTTGGGTATATATTTTATTACCTGCAACTCCATTCACTAGTATACTCACATCGAATCCTTTGTAGGCTGCTGAAACTTCTCCCCCAAAATTGTATTTCGGCAATGGAGAACCTAAGTTAGTTCTATCTGCCGGAGTTATTACACCGTCACCATTGATATCTTCATAAGCAATATCTCCTGGTAATGAATTACTAAATGCTGGTTGTTTCGCAAGATCAGCAGTAGACTGATAAATACCTGATTGCTTATATCCATAGAAGTATCCGATGGACTGACCAGCAACAGTTCTATTCACACCACCATTACCTAAGATCACAAAATCAAATCCATCACCAATGGCTACCACCTTGTTTTTATTATAACTTCCGTTTGCACTTATACTATAAGTAAAATCTTTGCCGATCCTGTCGTTCCAACCAAGGGATAGCTCTATACCTCTGTTAGAAATATCTCCTGAATTCCTTACAAGGGATAAACTGGAATTTGGCAATGTTAAGTTTGTAATGATGTCATTTGTAGTCCTGTCATAAAAAGTAAGTTCACCGGAAAGTCTGTTTTTAAGCATTCTCCATTCTACCCCCAGATCTTTACCTACCACAACTTCTGCCCTCAAATCTTCACTCGCTACAAAAGCCGGAACTACTGAAGGATAAATATTCTCACCAAAAATACCTACATCGCTTGTACGCAATCCCGGCAGATAAAGGTTTTGACCTAATCCTAACCCATTACCTACTGAACCATAAGAGACCCTTAATTTCAGGTAGTCTAAAACTTTTACATTATCAAAGAAGTTTTCTTTACTTACTATCCAGCCTGCTCCAACACTACCATAATTTTGATACCTGTTTTGCGGTGCAAATTTGCTATTTCCATCTCTTCTAAAACTTGCATTAAGCAGGTACTTATTTTTGTAGCTATAATTCGCTCTGCTTAAATAACCAATAAATGATTCTACAGATCCACCACCACTATATGCTCCCGGATTATCAGGACTCACAATGTTGATGTAGTAATAACTTGGATTGTTTGGAATGACGAGAGAAGTATCTCTTCTGTTTCCATTAATATTTGTTCCATCGATATATAAAGAAGTAATACCTGCCAGTAAAGTCAGGTCATGGCCACCACTAAATTTCTTGTTCCAGTTAAGAATGTGATCCTGCTGAAATCTTCTGTTAATACTTTGTGACTGAGATACAGCAGTTCTTTGAAGCTCATTAAAAGTGGTATCTGTTTTTATGGTACCCTCTCCAAGATTGATGAACCTGAAAGGCAATGGTGAATAATCTCTTCCATCAGAGAAAAGAAGGTCACCATAGAAAGTTGATTTAAAGGTAAAATCTTTTAGAAATTTAAGTTCTGCAAAAAGGTTACCTACTGCCCTATAACTTCTGTTAATGGCTGTATTAGTATTTAAATCAATATTAGCTACCGGGTTACCAACCTGAGCCCTTTGGAAGGAAGGCATGCTATAATATAGTCCAGGACCAGCTTGTATTGGTACGATTGGTGCGCTACGAAGTGCATTTATAATACTTCCTGAAGTTCCCCTGGCGTTTGAATAATAACCTGTAACCTCTCCACCTACCCTCAAAGCCGGTGCAATATTTACAGTCTGGTTCAAACGCATAATGAATCTTTCAAACTGCCCATTTCTTAGCACACCTTTTTCGTTATTATAACCAAGATTAAGTAGCGTTGTTGATTTGTCAGAAGCATTAGAAATAGTAAGGCTATTGTTATTAAAAAAACCTGTTCTTAATACTTCATCCTGCCAATTTGTATTAGCAGTGTAATTACTATAATCGAAAGGAGCAGCATTAATATTTGCTAATTGTTGAGAGTACAACTTTTGAAAACCTGCTGCATCAGTCACATCAATTTTATTTTGGACTACAGAAATACCTGTATTACTAATAAAATTAATTCTGGTTTTGCCAGCCTTTGCCCTTTTGGTTGTAACTACAATTACACCGTTGCCACCCTGCAAACCGAAAATTGATATAGAAGATGGATCTTTAAGTACATCTATACTTTCAATATCGCCAGGGTTTAAGTAATTGATATTTTGTTGAAAGATGCCATCAACTACATAAAGGGGGTTACCATTACCAGTACTATTCACACCACGTATCCTTACGGTAGGCGTAGAACCCGGAGCGCCAGAGTTAACAATTGTAACACCTGCAACTCGACCTTGTAGTGCAGCAATAGGATTGTTGACGGCTTGCTTAGCGATTTCTTCTCCTTTTACGGAAGCCACAGAACCAGTATTATCTACTTTACGCTGCGTACCATAACCAATTACTACAACCTGTTCGTCTAACTGAGTATTGGTTATAAGTGAAACATTAATGGTAGTTCTGCCGCCAACCCTTATTTCCTGGGCAGCATAGCCTACATAACTAAATATTAAAGTGGCATTCTCGTCTACAGTGATAGAATAGTTTCCATTCCCGTCTGTGGAAGTACCGGTTGCTTTACCTTTCACGTCTATACTAGCGCCGGCAAGACCGGCACCACTTGGCCCTGTGACTCTTCCTGTAACAATAATATCTGCAAACTCATTTGCAGATGCGGAGAAAGAAATTAAAATTCCAATTAAGATTGCGGAGAAAATTTTGAACCCCGGACGTTTCAAAACTGCATTCCTGCAATAAGTGAATAAATTTGTTTTGGTTGTTATCATTTTGCAAGTGGTTTAGTAAAAGAGAAAAATGAGATTTAGAAATAAGAAACAGAAAGTTTCTTGTGTAGTAAAAATTTGAATTGTAAAATAGCTACATAAGCAAGCTTTTTAAAATGATCAATCGAAAAAACTTCTTACAAGGTATACTATTTTTCAAACATTAACAAAGCGTGTGAAGATTTAAAATACTAAAGGTTAATGAACACAATCATTAACCTTTAGTAGGAAGAAAAAGTGGAGCCGACCGGAATCGAACCGGTGTCCAAACAAATCCGCCGTAAGCTTTCTACATGTTTATTTCTGCATTGGATGTCGGGAAAAAGCAGGAGCAGAACAAACCAACCTTTTCCTTAGAAGAATAGTCTTGAGCTGTAGTCACTTCATTCTATAGCAGCAGCCTGTATTTTGTTTGAGTCGGCGGCGGAGCATGGCAACAGGCCTGACCTGCTTCGCGGCCCAAATGGTTGCTAATCTAATAGATTAGGCAGCCATGGCATACTGTGTATTGCCATTTGAGTTTTTCGTATTCATATTAAAGTGCTAATTACGCAACGCACTACATGCTTACACTCACAAAGAACTTTGCTGTCAAAACCAAAACGGCCCCGGAAGCGGAGGCGAAGATAATTTAAAAATAAAAAGGAAAAAAATGTTTGAAGGTTTGGTGAAGAA
>JBBQYS010000019.1:0-33781 GCA_038208485.1 Chitinophagales bacterium | reverse complement strand
AAATCTTCACGGCCAACAGAAGAAGAATCTGAGAAAAAGCCCTGACTGGTATTGACCGGAAGTTCCGTCTGAAAAGTATTTACATTATCAACAACAGGAATCAGGTCAGTTCCCAATGTAGTGGTGTCAAATTTTGTACATCCTGTTTGGATTAAAAAAATAAAGAAAAGCCCAACCACAATAATGGGTAAAAATCTTGAACGCACTACTAATATTTTAATGGAATAATAGGTTTTGATAACTAATCAGCAAGGTCGTTATATAATTGTAAATACTCTGTTAAATCAGAATCTTCAGTGTATTTCAAAACCTTTTTTCCACGCACTTTGGAGAATGCTTCTGTTAGTTTTTTATCAGTTTTCTGCGCACCAAAAGTAATTGCATCGGCATATGTTGCACCCAGTCTGTACATCGCTGTATTGTTATTATCTTCTAGTACCTCCAGTTCTTTTTTCCCGATATTATCATGAATAGTAACAAGTGTTGAAAAATCTGCGCCTAACTTATTTCGGAAAGTATTTTCACCAATAGTGTATACGATCTTGCTATGATTAAATACAGGCTCTTTTTTATAAGCTGTTTTAATGAACATAGGAATCAGTCCCGTCATCCAACCACTACAATGAATAATATCCGGAGGCCATCCGAATTTCTTTACTGTTTCTAATGCGCCTTTGCAAAAAAGAACAGTCCTTAATCCATTATCAGAAAACCAGTTGTCTTCTGCATCGGTAAAGATTGACTTACGTTTAAAATAATCATCATTATCCAAAAAGTAAACCTGCAATCTTGCATTGGGTAGTGAAGCAACCTTTATCGTTAAAGGATAATCATCATTATTGATGGTCACATTAATTCCGCTAAGTCTTACTACTTCGTGAAGCCTGTGTCGACGCTCATTGATCACACCAAATCTTGGCATAATACACCTTACTTCCATATTGGAATCATTGCTCAGAACTGCCAGTTTGTTTACCGTTTCGGCAAACTCGGTAAGCTCAAGGTAGGGCGACATTTCATTTGCAATAAATAAAATCCTTTTCTTTGTAACCATGTTTTTTTGTTAGATGCTAAGGCTCCAGTCTTTTTAAATTTGCAAAATTATTTTTGCAAAAAGTGGTGCAAAAGTAAGAAAATTAACTGAATGTGATAGATTACCTGCTTTTCTACCCTTAAAGAAACTAGATTTGAATTTATGGTCATCTTAAAAACGAAGAAGGATTTACAAAACTGGATCATGAGAAACGGATCGTCAATTGGTTTTGTACCTACTATGGGCGCCTTGCACAATGGACATATAAGCCTGGTAAGCGCTGCTTTAGAGATATATAACTTATGTGTGGTATCTATTTTCGTAAACCCAACCCAATTCAACAACCAAGAAGATTTTGAGAAATATCCTGAGCCTCTGGAAGCTGACATTAATATGCTGGAAGCTGCAGGTTGTCATTGTCTTTTTTTACCTGCGGTAGAAACCATTTATCCTCAGGGTATGGAAGCGAAACCTTTCCCGATAGGTGATTTAGAAAATATGCTGGAAGGTGCTTTCCGTCCGGGTCATTACCAGGGCGTGGTTCAGGTAGTTGATATATTATTGGATGCTGTAAAACCCGATGGGATTTTTCTTGGTGAAAAAGATTATCAACAATTCATGGTTCTTTCTGTATTGATCAATAAAAAATACCCGGATGTGCAAATGCATCTTGCAGCTACAATCAGGGAAGCATCCGGTTTGGCTATGAGTTCCCGAAATATGAGGCTTTCTCCAGAAGACAAAATTAAGGCTGTCGAAATTTTTAATACACTGTTTTATATAAAAGAAAACCTTCTTCCCGGGAATACAAATAAGCTGATAGAACAAAAATTAGTTGAATTAGATACACATGGTTTCAAGACTGATTATCTTACTATTGCTGATGCACGTACCTTAGAACCTGTAAATAATTGGGATGGAAAAAAGAAAGTTATTGCTCTTGTAGCCACTTACCTGAATGATGTCAGGTTAATAGACAACATGACTATTAATTAATTAGTTTATGCAAAAATGTAAATACCCATTTAGTTGTTGAACTGATAACTTCCTGTAAATGAAGAAAAAAATCCTTTCAATATTACAATATATCATCTTCCTTGGGGGAGGAATATTCCTGGTTTGGTGGCAGTTGAAAAACATGTCAGATGCTGACCAGGCTGAATTTTTTAAAGCGTTCAGAAAAGCTAATTACCTGATCATTATTCCGATCGTCATAATGAGCTTGCTCAGCCACCTTAGCCGAAGTATGCGCTGGAAATTGCTGATGGAACCACTAGGTTATAAGCCAAAATTGAAAAATGTTTTTGCCGCTACTATGGTTGGTTACCTGGCGAACAGCGCTATTCCCAGGCTGGGAGAAATATTAAAATGTTCCATACTTGCCCGATATGAAAAATTGAAAATTGAAAAACTTGTAGGCACAATTCTCGTTGAAAGGACTTTTGACCTGATTTGTTTTTTTATTTTTATCGGAATTACTGTGCTCATCCAGATTGAGAAAATAGGTGGGTATGTAAAAAACCAGGTGAATGCAATTGCCGAAAATCAAGGCGCATCCTTGTGGATTAAAATACTTATCGTGTTACTAATAATTATTGGTATCATTATTTTTATCAGATTACTAATGCGACGTTTTCCTCAAAACAAAATAATTGCAAAAGTAAATGGTTTCATCAGCGGCATTGGTTCAGGTTTTGCCACCATAAAAAACCTTAAACACCGAAAGCTTTTTATTGCACATACATTATTCATTTGGTCAATGTACCTGCTGCAAATATATATTGGATTCTTTGCAATGGAAGGCACCACCGGACTGAGTTTGAAAGCTGCTTGCAGTGTGCTCACGCTTGCTACGCTTGCCATGATTGCCACGCCGGGTGGTATTGGCTCTTTCCCCATCTTTGTGATGCAGGTATTGCTGATTTACGGAATTTCACGCAGCACAGGACAGGCTTTTGGATGGATGGTTTGGGGAGTAAGTACTGGTATCATAATCGTAAGTGGGGTTCTGGCATTAATACTTCTGCCCTACATGAATAAAAATTATTTGAATGAAACAGACGACAGCGATTCAGCAGAAAATATACTTTCTTCCTGAGTTATTAATGGAGGTGAAAAGATGGAGGTTAAAAGGTAAGAAGATCGTTTTCACCAATGGTGTTTTTGATCTCTTGCACCAGGGACATTTATCTTCCTTAAATGAAGCTGCTTCTCTCGGTGACATGCTCATCGTGGCAGTAAATAGTGATAGTTCAGTAAAAAAACTAAAAGGTGATTCCCGCCCGGTATTGAATGAAACAACCAGGGCTAATATTTTAGCAGCGTTAACAGTAACAGATGCTGTCATTATTTTTTCAGAAGACACACCTCTCTCACTGATACAAACTTTGTTGCCGGATGTGTTGGTAAAAGGAGGTGATTACAAAATAGAAGATATTGCCGGTGCAAAAGAAGTAATTGAAAATGGCGGAGAAGTAGTCCTGGCGAATATAATTGAAGGCGTTTCTACCACAAAAATCATTTCAACATTAAATACCGGCCAAGGATAAAATATTTAAAAAAATAAAATTTAATATTGAAACCATAAGGTATCTTTTGATAAATCTTACCTTACCAAATCTTAATCAAACTTGAGTTTTTTGCAATCTAAATCTACAATAACCAGGGATATAAGCTGGTTATCCTTTAACCAACGTGTACTTCAGGAAGCCCGTGACCCTACAGTACCTTTAAAAGAAAGGGTAAAATTTCTAGGTATTTTCTCCAATAATCTTGATGAATTTTTCAGGGTGAGGGTTGCCGCTATCCGAAAAATGATAGAACTGGGAGCAAAGGCCCGAATGCATATTGAAAAAGATGCGCACATTATCCTGGACGAGATCCAGGAAAAAGTATTGTTGCAGCAGCTGGAATTTGAACAGACCTGGAGGGAATTAAACAATGACCTGAATGAAGCAGGCATTCATTTAGTGAATGAAACCATGCTCAGCACTTTGCAGCAGGATGCTGTTCTGGATTATTTTATTGAAGAAGTAAGAAGTTATATTGTTCCCCTGATGATACAGAGTCTTCAGGCATTCCCCATGTTGAACGATAAAAGTACCTACCTGGCCTGCCGCTTATCCAAATCCGATAATTCCGTGCAGGAAAGGTTTGCATTAGTGTCTGTTCCCGTAAGGCATCTAGGTCGCTTTTTTATTCTACCTTCTACAAGCGAAGAAAAGTATATTATACTATTGGAAGATGTGATTCGCTATTGTCTTCCGCTGATCTTCTCTTTTTTTGAATACGATACCTTTTCCTCTCACATTATTAAAATGACCCGGGATGCAGAGATAGATATTGATAATGATGTGTCTACTTCGCTGATGCAGAAACTGGAAAAAGGATTGAAGAACAGGAAAAAAGGTAAGCCGGTAAGATTTGTATACGATAAAGCGATAGACCCACAATTGTTACAATATTTATTGAAACGCCTCGGTCTCACCAATCACCAGAATATGGTTCCCGGAGGAAGAATACATAATTTCAAAGACTTTATGAATCTTCCAAATGTGTTTGAAGAAGCTTCAGCCGAACGGAAGAAGCCATTTACACACCCTGATCTGTATAATGCAAAAAGCGTGACCAAGCTAATTTTGCAAAAAGATGTGATGCTGCATTTTCCCTATCACTCATTTAATAGTGTAATTGATCTGTTGCGGGAAGCGGCCATTGATCCGAATGTGGTCAGTATAAAAATTACCTGCTACCGCCTGGCTTCAAGATCTAAGATTATAAATGCACTGACCAATGCTGTGAGAAATGGTAAACAGGTAACTGTAATGCTGGAACTAAGAGCAAGGTTTGATGAAGAGGCCAACCTGGAATGGAAAAAAGACCTGGAGGAAGCCGGTGTAAAAGTTTTATTGGGCGCACCCAATGAAAAAGTGCATGCTAAACTTTGCCTTATAAAAAGCCGCACTAATAATATAACTACGCATTATGGGTTTGTAAGTACCGGAAATCTAAATGAAAAAACTGCCAGGATTTATGGCGATCATTTGCTCCTCACTTCTGACCGTAGAATAATGGCAGACGTTAACAGGCTCTTTAATTACCTGGAACATCCAAAGTCGAGGCAGCAATTGTTACATAGCTGTAAAACCCTGCTGGTCTCCCCTACTACCATGCGGAATTCATTTCTTACGCTAATAGACAAAGAGATAAAGTTTGCAAAAAATAAAAAGCCTGCAGCTGTTATTGTAAAAGTAAACTCCCTCAGCGATGAAATTCTAATAGATAAATTAACTGAAGCAGCCAAGGAAGGTGTAAAGGTAAAATTGATCATTCGTGGTATCTGTTGCATGTACACTGAGAATAAAAAATTTAAAAAACCTGTTCAGGCCATCAGTATCGTTGATGAGTACCTGGAACATGCCAGGGTAATCGCATTCCATAATGGAGGTTCCAGCAAAGTGTATATTTCCAGTGCTGACTGGATGGTGAGAAACCTGGATCATCGTGTGGAAGCCGCCTGTCCTATCCTGAGCAAATCCATCAGGAAAGAATTGATAGATATTTTAAAAATACAGTTAAGTGATAATACCAAAAGCCGCATACTGAATAATGACCTAAATAATGAAATGGTTGTTTCTGAAGATCATATTCATATTCGATCACAAATAGAAACCTATAACTTTTTATATCAGAAAGCTTTGGGTAAAGTCATGGAAAAAGGTACATGACAAAAAAAAATCCCGACCTTTGGTCAGGTAAATTAAAAGCATAAATATTGATACTTTCAGCAATAGACATAGGTAGCAATGCGGCACGGCTGCTGATTACTGAAGCAACACAAAATAAGAGCGGCGAAAGCAGCTTTAATAAACTAAACCTGGTGAGGGTCCCTTTAAGGTTAGGTTTTGATGTATTTGCACACAAAAAAATATCCCAGGAAAAAGCAGAAATGTTCCTGAACACCATGCAGGCATATAGTCACTTGATGAAAGCATATGGTGTGGAAATGAACCGGGCTTTTGCAACAAGTGCCATGCGGGACGCTTCGAATGCCCAGGAGCTAATAGATAAAGTAAAAAAAGCAACCTGCATTGACATAGAAATAATTACCGGTGATATGGAAGCGGACCTGGTGTTTGAAAATCACATAGCAGAGAAAATGGATGTAGACCATAGTTATATGTATGTGGATGTCGGGGGTGGTAGTACTGAGATTTCTTTCTTTAGCAACGGTATCGCCGTTTTCCAAAAATCATTTAATATTGGTACGATTAGGATTCTGCAAAACGCAGTAACTGATGAGATGTGGGAGGAAATGAAAAATATGCTGAAAGCAGTAACTAAAGGACACAAAGAAGTTGTAGCTATTGGTAGTGGCGGAAATATCAATAAAATATTTTCCCTGAGTAAAAAGAAAGATGGAAAATCATTGCCCATAGAATTACTAAAAGATTATTCCCGTGAGCTCAGTGCCTTTTCAATAAGTGACAGGATCATTAAATATGATATGAGGCCGGACAGGGCTGACGTTATAGTTCCTGCTTTGCATATTTACCTGAATGTAATGCGGTGGGCTGGTGCCCAGGAAATTTATGTTCCAAAAATTGGACTTGCAGATGGATTGATCAAGTCAATGTGGGAGAAAATTAAACATAGTAAACCAGTAACTCAATGATTTGGGCTATTGTAACAACCAACCAGGTAAATTCTACTTTCATTTTTTAAACTCCCCGTTTTGTCTATACACAAAGAAGTAAAAAAAGTAACCACGCACACGCTGCAAAAAATGAAAGATGCGGGCGAAAAGATCTCGATGCTTACTGCTTACGATTTTTCATTTGCAGGAATTTTTGATTCTGCCGGTATAGATATCATCCTGGTAGGCGATAGTGCCAGTAATGTAATGGCCGGTCATGAAACCACATTGCCTATTACATTGGACCAGATGATCTATCATGCACAAAGTGTAGTTCGTGGTGTGCAAAGGTGTCTTGTGGTGGTGGATATGCCATTTGGCAGCTACCAGGGAAACAGCAAGGAAGCATTGAATTCTGCTATACGCATTATGAAAGAAACCGGTGGGCATGCTGTGAAACTGGAAGGCGGAGCCGAAGTGGCAGACAGTGTAAAAAGAATAGTGGAAACTGGAATTCCTGTTATGGGGCATCTTGGTCTGACACCACAGAGCATTTACAAATTTGGCACTTATACTGTAAGAGCAAAAGAAGAAGCAGAGGCTGAGAAATTAAAATCTGATGCCTTGCTATTGCAGGAAGCTGGCTGTTTTGCTATAGTCCTGGAAAAAATACCTGCAACACTGGCAAAATTAGTTTCAGCATCTGTTTCTATACCGACCATTGGTATTGGCGCCGGACCGGATTGTGATGGACAGGTTCTGGTGATGCACGACATGCTTGGCATCAATGTAGAATTTAAACCAAGGTTCCTGAGAAAATACCTGAACATGCATGAACAAATCACCACTGCTGTTCAACAATATATTAAGGACGTACAAGGCAAGGATTTTCCAAACGATAAAGAGTTGTACTAATTATTTTTTATAAATTTTTTTCAAAAAAATTGATAGAGTTAGTTACCACTTCCTGCATTGGTTGTGGCAATACATGTTGCTCATAAGGATGCATTCTGCCAAATACATGATCTGATGCTACACTAAAGATCTCTGCGTTTTTTGAAGCAGCTTTAATTTCTTCTGCAGCAGAAAATGGAACCGAACTATCTTCTGTGCCATGAGAGATCAGGAAAGGAATATCTATTGCAGCTGCTGCAGACAAAATATCCAATTGGTCTTTATTGTTTTTAAAATCTTCAAATAGCTGGTAGTATAATGGAAGGTCCTGTTTTGTACGGCCATTATGATAATACTCCACACCCGTAGTTTTCCATTGCTCTATTCTTTCATTGTCCCAATTTGTCCAGGGCGTTTTGCATTCTGCGATAGAAGCCCAGGTGTTCAGGGCTTTTATATTTTTATTGATCGCTGCAGTGAGGATACTTATTCCGCCGCCCATGCTATGTCCTATCAGGCCAATTTTATTTGAATCAACCAGTTCTATATCTTCTGATGCAAAATGATGAATCACCTGCTGCAGATCGAATATTTCTTTGCTGTAATTGTTATGGCCAAAAGCTTCCAGGTCAGTAAATAATTCTGGATTTTCAACTGTAGTACCATTGTGAGAGAAATTAAATTTAGCAAAATTAAATCCTGCGTCCACAAATTGATCGGCAACCAGGTTGAAATTTCCCCAGTCTTTAAACCCACAAAACCCATGTGCATAGATGATTAGCGGGCTTTTATGCTTATGTTTCACTAAATGAAGATCTGTAAGCATCGGCCTTCCACCTGATCCATTTATTGTATATGTTTTCATGATCTAATGTAAGAATAAATCTTCTTTACTGCCTTGCATAGGTCTATCCTAAGAAAATAATAAAAAATATCTACCTTGCCAGCCTTCGAAATAAATTGCAGTCCTTATGGAGTTGATGAATTTGTTGCATAATTCTCTTGTGTATTTCAAACTCATTTCCCGTACCAAAAATCAATTGATAAATTATGAAAGATTTTTTAAAGCCTCTTGGCATTCTAAGTACTAACCCTGGTGTAAGCACCGGGAAAAAATGGATAAAGACCCGCGGGAAAAAATTAAAAACGTATTCCCCTGTAGACGGTGAAGAGATCGGTGAAGTAATGCAAACCGACGAAAAAACTTACGATCAGGTGGTAACTACTGCACAGGAAGCATTTGCAGAATGGCGCCAGTGGCCTGCTCCCCGTCGTGGAGAAATAGTAAGGCAGATGGGTGAAGCATTAAGAGAATACAAAGAGCCATTGGGCAAGCTGGTGAGTTATGAAATGGGTAAAAGTCTGCAGGAAGGTTTGGGTGAGGTACAGGAAATGATCGATATCTGTGATTTTGCTGTTGGCCTCAGCAGGCAGTTACATGGACTTACCATGCATAGCGAAAGACCTGGTCATCGTATGTACGAGCAATATCATCCGCTTGGGATTGTTGGAATTATTTCTGCTTTTAATTTCCCTGTGGCTGTTTGGAGCTGGAACACTATGCTGGCATGGGTTTGCGGCGACGTTTGCATCTGGAAGCCGAGTGAAAAAACGCCACTCTGTGCAATAGCCTGTCAGAAAATAGTACAGGAAGTATTTAGTAAAAATAATGTTCCCGAGGGTGTGAGCAACCTCATTACGGGTGGACGTGAATGCGGAGAATGGATGAGCAAAGATGAAAGAATAGTTCTGATCAGTGCTACTGGAAGTACAAGAATGGGAAAGGCCGTAAGTGCTGCAGTTGGTGCCAGGTTAGGCAAAAGCTTACTGGAGCTTGGAGGAAATAATGCAATTATTATTTCTCCTGATGCTGACCTGAATATAGCCATCACAGCTGCTGTATTTGGTGCGGTTGGTACAGCAGGACAGCGTTGTACCAGCACCCGAAGATTGATCATTCACCAGAAAATATACAATAAGTTTAAAGCCATGCTGGTAAATGCTTATGGCCAGTTGAAGATCGGAGATCCGCTGAATGAAAAGAATCATGTAGGTCCATTGATAGATACTGATGCAGTTAATAGCTATTTGGAATCTATTGAAAAGTGTAAGACAGAAGGAGGTAAGTTCATAGTAGAAGGAGGCTTACTGAAAGGTAAAGCCTATCAAAGTGGTTGTTATGTGAAACCTTGTATTGCCGAAGTTAAAAATCACTTTAGCATAGTGCAACATGAAACCTTTGCTCCTATACTTTATATAATGCCATACAAAACAATGGAAGAAGCAATTGCGCTACAAAACGGAGTGCCACAGGGTTTGTCAAGCGCTATTATCACTAATAACCTCAGAGAAAGTGAACTTTTTCTGAGCCAGGCTGGTAGTGATTGTGGTATTGCCAATGTAAATATTGGTACAAGTGGAGCAGAAATAGGTGGTGCATTTGGCGGAGAAAAAGATACAGGTGGCGGAAGAGAAAGCGGAAGTGATGCCTGGAAGGTATATATGCGTCGTCAGACCAATACGATTAACTATACTGATAAACTTCCTTTGGCCCAGGGAATAAGATTTGACCTTTAACTCATTTGAAATCATCATCATTAAAGTTTAGGTAAAATATTATGAATGGTTTTTAATAGAAGCCTGCTTATTTTATATTTGGAATAATTATTATTAAAGTTTTCACTTGCACCATGCAGTGAATTTTCATTAAAAACAAAAACATAGAAATGAATAAAATGCTAAAACTCCTGGGTCTCGCCTTATTGGTTTCAGCCCAGTCTTTTGCTCAGACAAACACCAAATCATCGATGCCCCCAAATGGCTGGCATTTGATGGATCCTGCTACTACAGGCTATAGCGGCATCAGCCTGGATAAGGCTTATGAATTCCTGAAAAGTCAGAACAAAAAAAGCAAAACTATAATTGTTGCCGTAATTGATAGTGGTATTGATACAACACACGAAGACCTGAAAGGTATTCTTTGGACCAATCCAAAAGAGATTCCAGGCAACGGAATTGATGATGATAAAAATGGTTTTATAGATGATGTACATGGCTGGAATTTTATAGGCGGTAAAGATGGCCGTAATGTAAAAGAAGATAGCTATGAGGCTGTAAGGGTTTATCATGCTTTGAAAGGGAAGTGGGAAGGAAAAGATAGCACAGGTTTGACTGGTGCTGCACTTAAAGAATACAAAACATTTCAGCGTGCAAAAGAAAAAGTTGTAGGAGGAGTAAATCCTTTGGAAACAATGGCTTTAATGCAGGCAGTAAAGAAATTTACAGTAGGAGATTCCGTGATCCAAAAAGAATTGAACAAAACAGAATATACCGGAACCGACCTCAAAGCATATACAACTACAAACAAAGATGCTAATGAAATGAAAGATTTTCTAATGAGGATCTCCGATGCAAACAAAAGCTACGACATTAGTAATAAAGATATACTTGGACAGATGGAAGGAGAGCTACGTAAAGCTGAAGGAGCAACAACTCCTCCTGAAAATTACCGTGGTGATATAACAAAGGATGATGCAAAAAATCTTAATGACAGAAATTATGGCAACAATGACCTGATGGCTGAAACTTCAATGCATGGTACACACTGTGCCGGTATTATTGCAGCGATCAGAGACAATGGAAAAGGAATGAACGGTGTTGCTGATAATGTAAGGATCATGGCCATTAGAGCTGTGCCAGATGGTGATGAGCATGATAAGGATATTGCAAATGCGATCCGTTATGCAGTAGACAATGGTGCAAGAATCATCAGTATGAGTTTTGGTAAAGATTTTAGCCCGGAGAAAAAATGGGTGGATGATGCATTTAAATATGCATCTAAAAAAGGCGTTCTTTTGGTTCATGCAGCAGGTAATGATGCAAAGGATCTGGATGCGGAATACAACTTCCCCAACCCTGTATATGAAGATGGAAGTGGCCGTGCAACAAATGTGATCACAGTAGGCGCAAGTGGTGACATGAAAAACGGCGGTATCACTGCACGTTTTAGTAATTATGGAAAAAATGAAGTAGACGTATTTGCACCTGGTGTAGGAATTTACTCTACACTACCTGGCGGCAATAATTATGGTAACCTGAACGGTACCAGTATGGCTTGCCCGGTAGTTGCTGGTATAGCAGCGCTGATATTGGGGAACTATCCAAACCTGACACCGGAGCAGTTAAAAATGGCGATTGAAAAATCTGCACTAGCTCCAAAAGATAAGGTGAATATTCCCGGAACCACGGATATGGTTTCTCTTGCTGACCTGAGTCGTACCGGTGGATTGGTCAATGCATACGAAGCAGTAAAATATGCTGATAGCATTTCAAAAAATCCAAATATCGAGAAAACTAAATTGCCAAAGAGCAAAGTAAAACCAATGAAAAAAGGATAATCGATTGTTGATTATCTCAAACATAAAAACGCCGCTTCAGCAATGAGGCGGCGTTTTCTTTTTAGGTTCTTTATACATTTTAGAATTCAATGGCAGGTTCCAACCTGTTCTTTTCATTTGGAAATACTACTGACGGTTTAAAGGTTTTGGCTGCTTCAAAATCCATGGTAGCATAGGAAATAATGATGATGATATCACCCTCCGCCCCTCTCCTTGCTGCAGGGCCATTGAGGCAAACAACGCCGGTACCACGTCCTCCTTTTATGATATAAGTTTCTATACGTTGGCCATTATTTACATTCACCACTTGTATCTTCTCATTCTCAATAAGATTAGCAGCATCCATCAGGTCTTCATCAAGGGTAAGACTACCAACATAATTCAAATTTGCCTCTGTAATGACCGCACGATGTACTTTAGATTTTAAAACTTCAATTTGCATTTCGCAAAGGTAAAAACGAATGGGGAAAATGTTGATTTTTTAAGGGGGAAATAGTGGGAGGTGGATGTGAAAATAAAGTGTAATAATCCTTGAAGTATTAAACAAGTCTAAAAAAAGTAAAATCAAATATTTTAAATTAAAGTATGTGATTATTTAGAATTTGAAGGTGGTTTCAAGTATTATTGTATTTTATGAAAAAAAAGTCTTTCTATTAAAAAGTTTTGAAGTAGATTATGAAAATTACCAAGGATCAAAGAATAAAAAGGCTTGTAAAATATTTACCAGATTTATCTGAAGGTCAGATTATTTGGTTGGAAAGAATTGCCTATCAATTTACAAGGCCTAGAACTTTTTCTAGAATAGATAGTAGTAATATCATTTCAACAGATTTCATTTTAGAGGATTTTGGCGATGCTTTAAGGATTCATCATTGCTTTACTGAGGAACCTTTCACTAAAGACAAATTTGAATATGTACTTGTGAGTGTATGCAAATATTATGGAGTTCAAGCAGAAAAGTCAACTTATAATAACCCAGGAGCAGACGTGACAATTAATAGTGAAAAATTTTCATTAAAAACGCAAGCTGATAAAAAATTGAGGCATAGTTCTATAAATATCCATAAATACATGGAGTTAGGCAAAGGGGAATGGTCGGATAAAATAAAACAATTGAAAGGATTAACAGAACAATTTTTGAATCATCTATCAAATTATGATAGAATTCTTGTGCTTAGAAACATTGGTAAACCACTTCCATCAAGTCCTTATTGGAAGTATGAACTTGTGGAAATTCCAAAAATGTTATTGAGTGAGGTCTTAAATGGTAAATATGAAATGACAACAGATAGTATTCAGATGCCTAAGCCAGGGTATTGCCGTGTGATGGATAGCAAAACTAAATTATTGAAATTCGAACTCTATTTTGATGGGGGAACTGAAAGGAAATTAAAAATCAACAAGATTGATAAGAAATATTGTACTGTTCATGCCACATGGGAATTTTTAATAAAAGAACTTGATGAAGAACAAAATCAAAATGATAATATTAGTTCGTGAACTCTTTTTTTTGCAATCAATGCATAGTCAGGATTAAGTTCAATTCCAATAAATTTTCTATTTAATTTTTGAGCAACTTCGCCGACTGTTCCAGAACCCAGGAATGGGTCAAGTATCCAATCACTTACTTTTGAACCAGCCAAAATACATGGAACAATCAAAGCAGGTGGAAATACTGCAAAGTGAGCATCTCTAAATGGTTCGGTATTTACATTCCATACACTTCTTTTATTCCTTTTATTTAAACCATCTAAAGTTTTTTCTTTTATTGCTTCGTAATCATAATAGTATTTCTCTTTTTTTGAAAATAAGAAAATATATTCATGCGACTGTGTTGGCCTATCTTTTACGGACTCTGGTTGGCAGTTTGGCTTATGCCAAATTATATCTGACCTTAGATACCAACCATCATTTTGTAAAGCAAATGCAATCCTCCATGGTAATCCAATTAAATCTTTAGGCTTTAATCCTTTTGGGGTATCTGGTCGGTAACTCATTGCCCTTGCTGGATTTTTTTTATCTGCATCTCGCCAGGTTCTACCACCACTTGTATATGCATCACCAATATTTAACCATAATGTTCCATCATCTTTTAAAACCTTTTTTACTTCGCTGAAAACTTGAACAATATTCGATATGTATTTATCTAATGTTTCCTCAGAACCTATCTGTTCATTATGTTCATAGTCTCTCAACCCCCAATATGGTGGGCTTGTAACACACGTTTGAAATTGACCAGGCTCGAACTGCTTCAATTCAGAAATGCAATTCCCAACTATTATCTCATAATGGTTTTCAATATCAGAAACTACTCGATTCATATTAGTATTTTAAATCCTTAACGAAAGTACTAAAACTGTCAGCAATAAAATTTACCAGATTACCAAATAAATTACTTTACTAATCCCACTCTCCTCTCCCCAAACAACCCTTCAATCTCTTCTATCACCCTCTCTTCAGGCTTATAGAAATAAACGCCTGAATCGCTTTCCTTTCTCATCCCCCTGACAAAAGCATAAAATACTCCACCAAAATCCTTTTCATAATTAAAGTTTGGCAACCGGGTTTCCAGGTATTTTTTTATGGCGACACAGTACAAAATATACTGCAGGTGGTAGTTGTGTTCTGCCATGGCTGCACCAAGTTTTTCCGGTGCGTAATCTTCCAGTCTTCCACCGAGGTAAGTAGATTTCCAGTCCAGCACATAATACTTTCCTTCGTAATTAAATACCAGGTCAATGAAGCCATTCATCATTCCTTCCAGTGCTGCATAATTCCTGATACCAGTTTGTAACCCCGCAGCAGTAATGATTCCCGATAGTTTTTCCGGCAGGAACAGGCTTACAGGAAAATCAAATTCTAATTCATGTATTCGATTCTCATAACTAACCTCCGCTAAACTAAACTCCTGACCTTCGCTTGTCAATTTTGCATTGAGCACATGATCAAGCAACTGCTCATAGAAACCAAAGCTTTTTTCTTCTGCACCGATATCGAATTTCTGAACAGCTTTTTGTAAAATTTCTACCCATCGTGTTTTATCAGCAAAATTTATTGTTTCAAAAATATAATGCAACAGGTTCCCGGTTTTCTTTCCCGGCAGCATTTCCCTGAACACAAAGTTTTCGTACTCATCTTTATAAAAGCTGATCCTTTCCTTTGCTGTATGTTCCGGTGCTGCAGCTATACGGCTGTAGCTGCTTCTCCCCCACTCGTTTCCAGCAATAGCAACTGTAACAGGATTTGGTTCAAATATTTGATCAGTAGAAGATTGGCTGTACTTAAGTGTATCAACTATAGGTGATTCTTCAATAAAATTAATTTCTGTGAAATTTACCAATTGATCAATGAAAGTTTTCAACGAAGAAGATTTATAAAAACTATTAGAAAAAATAAATCCTGCATATACTGCCCTGGTTATCGCCACATAAATGAGTCGCCTATACTCCTGTTCTGTTTGTGTATTCAGCAGTTGCTTTTCTGCGTCAGTCATTTTTTTGTACAACTTACTTTTATAAGTTTCTGTTTTCGGATCACGAAAATCATGAAGCACATAACCTTTAAATTTATAATCCAGGAACGGGAGCATCACAATATTATATTGTAATCCTTTGCTCTTATGCACGGTGGCAATGGTTACAGCTTCTTCTTCACTTTCTATTCTTTGAATATACTCATCGTCTGCTGCCCTATCAGAAATGGCACGATGGAACCAGTCAATTAATTCTTTTGGAGAGTAATTATTTATCCTTTCTGTTTTGTACAGAATTTCCATCAGCTGCAGCAGGTTAGCATACAGTCGTTGTCCATCTGCATTATTTTCTGCCAATAAAATATTCCTGATATTAAATTCTTTGATAAAGGCAGATAAAGCAGCAAAAATCCCTGTCCTGCTCCATGTTTCATGGTATTGTGCGAATAAGCCCAGGACAATATCATCTGCAAGGTGCAAAATATCTGAAGCAGTAAATCCTGTAAAAGCAGAAAGCAAGGCAGTGTGCATGGAAGTAACCGACCTTGTATAAATAGCTTCAAGTATTCGTAATAACTCAGCAGCATCTTCACCATCAAATATCTTAGCATCACTCACGGTTATCGCAGGAATTTGCAAGGCTGCGAGTGCAGATTTGATTGCCCTCGCTTCTTTTCCTGTTCGAACCAGGATGCCGATATCTGCGGGGCGTATCCTTCTGTTTTCTTTTTCATTCCTGATGCAATAGTTACCTGTGAGCAAGTCGAGCGTCCGGGCTGCAACCTGTTCGTAGATAATATCTTTTTTTCCTGCTCTGCTTACATTGAATACGGGGAATGGTTCATCATCCAAAAACAACTTTCCTTTTTTCTCTGTTGCAGGTGCGTCTACTTGTATATAATCGATCCTGAGCGGATCTGTTTGAAAATAAAAACTATCAAATTTTGGAGCCGGTTCAAAAAATATATTCATCGCATCTATAAAAGCTTTGGCTGAGCGGTAATTATCATTCATGCTGTACAGATTTTGTACAGCTTGTTTTGCTTTTAAATAAGTAAAAATATCTGCCGCACGAAAGCCATAAATACTTTGTTTTGGGTCGCCAATGTAGAACAGTATTGATCTGCCGGAAAATGCTTTTTCGAAGATTTCGTATTGATGCCTGTCAGTATCCTGGAACTCATCAATAAAAATGGCCCTGTATTTATTTTGCAAAAGCCTTACCAGTTCTGGATTATCATTGACCACAATTGCATCATGTAACTTCCTGATCAGGTCATCAAAAGTCATCAGGTTATTGGTGCCCAGGTATTTTTTCACTCCTTCACTCACTTCGTTTATAGCGGCACAGTACACCTGGTTCATTATTTGCTCAGCGGCAGAATCATTTATCGTATCTTTTATAAAAAGGTCATTGAACAATTCAAACATCTCTACAAAAGCTTTTTGAAAAGTTGGTTTTGTTTCGGTTGCAATAGCCATCTCCAGAAAAAGTTTGGGCGTTGCAATAGCCTCACTAAAATGTTTTCGCAGGTACGCTACCTTCTCCACTTTTTGTACTATATCTTCCCTGTTCTGCTCATAATATGTTTCAAATTCATCAAGCCTAAGTTGCAATGCTTCCTGCTCTTGGTTCAGTAATTCAGTCCAGGTTTCAGTTCTTTCAGTACAGAATTTATAGTCTTCATTTCTATCATGATAAAAATATTCCTTACCCGACAGGTGACTGCTAACAATGGCTGTAATGCTATCTATGCTTATGTCCGGAATTTTTTTCAGGACCTCGAGCGGGAGCGTTGTAATATTTTTGCGCCAAAACTTTTGTACTTCTTCAGTGATGATGCCGCTCTGGTCAGTAATGAGCCCGGCCCCGAAAAGTTGTTTGGTTTCAAAAGCAAATTCGTTCAGCACCTGTTGGCAAAAACTGTGAATAGTGAGCACAGCAGTTTCATCCAGGTAAATAACTGCAGCATGAAGCAAATGCCCGGTTTTCTCTGCGCCTTTTTTTTCTATCGCAGCCTGTACAAGTTTAGTAATGAGCTCATCATCTATTTCTTTTTTTCGGGAAACAGCATGTGCTTTATAGATAAAATTTCTGAGTCGTTGTTCCAGTTCTGCAACAGCAGCAACCGTATAGGTGACCATAAGAATTTGTTGCACAGGAATTTCTTCCTCCAGGATCAGACGTAACGCCAGGATGGCAATGGAATAGGTTTTGCCCGTACCTGCACTGGCTTCTATCAGGTTTGTACCCGATAGTGCAACGCTGCTGGCATCAAAATGCTTCATATTTTTCTGCTCTATTTCACTCATAATATGTTGGTAAAAATTCTTTTAAAGGGATCAATAATTCTTCTGCCCATTTGCTGAAAGTTTCTAAACCATGATCAAATAATCCATCGCGGTAGGCTTTTACGAGGTATTGATTATGGCAGGGAGAACGATCTATTGTAAATGTCTTTGAAACCATATCATTGTATGCTTTCTCTGCATCCTCCAGGTATTTTTCAATATCAATTTTAAGGTCTGTACTAAATGGAATGATCCGGTTATGCCCTGTTGTATACAATTGCTTCAGCTTGGTCAACCTTGTTATGGCTTCATCTTTTGATAGCAATTCTCCTGTATAAACAATGCCTTCATTACTGATGAAAACAGTTCGTAGAGGCAAATCCATTGCTGCTATCAATAGAGATTGTAAATATGCCCGCAGTATATATTTTAATTCGTTTCGTGACAAGGAAACCACAACCAGGCTGTCAGCATAAACATTTTTAAGTGTACCGGAAATAACCCTATCGTTTATTACAATATTTATTTCGATTGCTGTGGCTTCAGCACCTTCTGTAATTTCTCTAAATGATTTTCTTACAGGCTCAATGGTTTCTTCTAAGACCTGCACAGCAATAGTTCCGCTATTTTTTAATGGTAGCCTGCCCTGCTTTTTTGCCGTGTTTTCCCACTCCGTAATTTGATTTTCAGGAAGAGCTACCAATTCAGATTTTACATTCCATTTTTGCAGGTGGTCCATATCAAAAACTTCTGTATCTGCAAGCGGTGGTTCGGTTTCATCATAGTATATATTCAATACATGATGATAATATCCATCGACGGGTTGCAGCAGGAATTTGATGAATTGTTGTATCGAAATTTCATCCTGCACGGTTTGCATTACTGTTTTTTGTTCTCCTAAAACATCCAATGAACTTCCCGTATCTCCCAGGTAATTATACAAACCATACTCGTGCTGGTTATACCTTTTGCTATAACTGTACAAAGGGTGCTTAATGACCATTTCTGTCCCTTCAAGTTCGGGGATAAATCGCTCCTTGATGTAACTTAACAATTCATCAATCACAGCAGAGGGCGGGGTTTCTGCCAGCGTGGTACTGTGTTGACCAATGTAACTGAGGTAAAAATATTCTTCAGCCGAGAGCAGGGTTTCTAAAAATAAATGCTTGTCGTTCTCTTTGATATTTCTGTCACCTTTCCTTTTATTTTTAAGCATCAGGTCAAAACTTACAGGCTTTTCTTTCCGGGGAAAACTATTAAAGTTTAATCCGAGCATGGCCACCAGTTTGAAAGGAATGGAACGCATTGGGATGAGAGAACAGAATGTAATACCGCCCTGCAGAAACTGCTGTTGCTTTGCATCATTCATTACCCCGGTTTCAAAGTTTTGCAGGAACACATCAAAGGAAATCTTTTCTGTAAACGAAGCTGCTGCTTCATTATATGATTCCAGTTTTTCCTGGAGATAAGCCAGTTCTTCATTTTCATCTGCTTCAATGCCTAAAAAGACTTCTACTATTTCCTGTACAAAATTTACCCACTCTGCTACTGTTCTATCCCGGTGTTTTTCCTGCACCATTTCTATGAGTATTTCTGCCAGGTGAACAAAACTGGTGATCTCTTTTGTTTTACTTCCTTCAATGATATCCAGGGGAAAAAAACTTTCGGCACCGCTTCCGTACTCTTCACTTCCACTCATGGCTATCCCGTACATGATACGCTTCATTCCGTATTTCCAGCTCACGTATAACGATTCGTCTTCGACATTATTTGATATGCCAAACCTGATATTAGCCGCATCTATCACCGTTCTTACCAGTGAAATATCAGTGATACCAAAATTGGTTTTGAGCACTGAACTGTCTAATAACCTGATAATATTTTCAGCAGTAAAATGGGTTTCCCTCAATTGTAGTAAGCTTTCCAGCGCCTGCAACACGCCATCTGAAGCAGCAACATTTTCATCAGCAATAGCATACCTGAATTTTGTTGGTGCATGATCGAACACGGCTCTAATGTAAGGTGCATACAAATCGACATCACTCACCAGCACTATAATATCGGTAGGTTTTAAGCCAACTTGTTTTTCATGTAACAGGTAAACCAGGTAATTATAAAAGGCCTCTACTTCCCTGAATGCGGTAAAGCAGGAATTGATCACCAGGCTATGATCCTGTAAAATGTCTTTGGTAATGTATTGACCGGCTTCTTTTTTATTGGAGAAGACCTCATTTTGGATATGGTGCAACAGGCTATCATTGTCCCTTTCTGTACCTGGTAATTCTTCATAACCATTCAGTATATCTTCATGCTGAAACAACATAGTGTAGGTCGTTTGCAATAAGCTTCCCCAACTCAGCAACAAAGCATTTCCCTGGCTCTGTGCTGACGCATCAAGCTTCTTTATTTGTTTTAAAAAAACCATTTTCTTTTCAGGCATTTCTTCAAACCAATAATCTCCGGGAGCTGGATTTAATAAAAGAAAATGAACATTGATGTGCCTGGCCACATTCTCCAGGATCTGCAGGTGATAAGCAGTAAAAATGCTGATGCCAAAGAAATAAATCACGGGCATTCTTGAAGCTAATCTATCTGCTTTGTTTTGTTCTGAAAGTGCATTGGAAATAGACTTGCCTATTTCTGTTTTGTCTGCAAAAGTTTTTCCCAGTTTATTTTTAAGCTGTTGCCAAAGGTATTGCTGCCACTCAGTTCCAGCTGATTCAGACCCCTCATTCCATTCCAGTACCATATCAGCCCGATACACCTGGTATTGATCAAAAAGATCTGCCAGCTTTTGGGCAAGACCCATTCTTTTTACATCATTTTTTTGGGAGTCATCAATAAAATAGGCTGCAATGAGGGGGAACTTTTCTGCAAATATTTCGCTGCCAAGCTCAGTGTATAAATGCCAGGTGATGGTTTCTCTGTCCAGCGTCGGTTCAAATTTTTCACCAAGAATTTTATAGATATTGTTGATTAATTCATTTGGCCGAACAAAATTAATGTTGGCTGCTATTCCAAGATTACCAGCAATCTTTAATTTCAACCAGTTGTTCATTCCCTCTGTTTGGGTAACAACAGTTATGGGTTGGAATACCGTGAACTTTTGCTGCTGCATATCAATGCAAAGCTGTGCTGCAAGTTCATCCAGTGAATTAGAAACATTTAATACGAATGCCATATAAGTTCATTAAACTTTTCAGTTAATCAATTTCTTGTAATCTCTCTTTCAATCCCGAGCTTCTTTTTACTTTGCTGGTAGCCGTTTGCAAAATAATTTCCTGTTCTGCCATCAGGGTTACTTTATTTCTTGCCCTGGTGACCCCGGTGTACAACAATTCCCGGGTGAGAATTTTATTATTTTCCAAAGCCGGGAGTAGAATGAGTATTTCATCAAACTCAGAACCCTGGCTTTTGTGAATCGTCATGGCATAAACTTTTTCCGCATTATTTACATAAGCAGGTGATACAGATCTAAGTGTGCCATCTGCCTGCTCAAACCAAAGTTTGAGTAAGCCTTTTTCATCTTTTCTTACAATGCCGATATCCCCATTATACAATTCCAGCTCATAGTTATTTGCAGTGACCATCAAGGGCATGTTTTCATAAAAATCAGGACCTGTACGGATCATTTTTTTTGCATGCAGGTAATTCTCTATTCTTTTATTTACCTGGTATAACCCATTGCTGCCTTCACGTACGGCGCACAGAACCCTGTATTGGTTTAACTTCCTGATCGCACTTTGTATATCTGGTTCATTTATGTAAGCAAAATATTTTTCTGCAAAGTGAAAAAAAGAAGCATCGTCAGATGGAGAAGTGATTGTGATGGCAGGATCATTGTTTGAAAAAAAAGTTTGTATTATCTCCTGCTCATTCGCAATAATTGCTGCACTGAATTTACCAATACCTCCATCTATATTGAACCTATGACTATGTTTTAGTTCTATTACTCTTGAGAACAGCGGATGATCAACCATTGCCTGGTCTTCTAAGTACTCAAATTTGGCATCAGCAGGTTCGATAAAATTATTTAATAATTCAGCCTGGTCTTTTGAAAATAAATTTGTTTCAGGTACAGCATCACAGAGATCGCCAAATAAACTTCCGGCTTCTACCGCAGCGAGTTGGTTTTTATCTCCCAATAAAATAATCCTCGCATTGTCCGGGATAGCAGCTAATAATTTTGAAAACAATGCCACGTCAATCATACTACTTTCATCTGCTATAACCACATCATATGGAATCGGATTTTTACTGTCATGCACAAAATATGGGCTGTTCTTTTTAGAATGCAGCAACCGGTGAATGGTAGCTGGTTCAAGTTCGTCGAGTTTTTCTGAGATGGGAGCCGGAAGGTTTTTTCCAGCATTTTTTAATGCCTCTGCCATTCGGGAAGCGGCTTTCCCCGTAGGCGCAGCAAGGGCAACCCGCAGGTTTTCAGGAAAGATAGTGAACAGCACTGCTAAGGCTTTAGCAACAGTTGTCGTTTTTCCTGTACCAGGACCACCGGTTATAATAGTAAAATTTCCTGTAACTGCCGTCAGAGCTGCCGCAAGTTGCCAGTTAATTCCAGCGCTACTGTTTGCAAAAAAGGCAATGATCGATTTTTTATTATTGAGTAATTTTTGAGCAACTGCACTTTGTTCCTGTTGTTCTGCAAATGATTTGATCCTTTGTAATATCCTTGTTTCATACACAAAATATCGTTGCAGGTAAATATTTCCTTTGCAATAAACAATTGGTTCTGCAGCTTTCTCTTCGGCCACCATGTCTCTCTTTAGCAATGCAGGTTTTGATAATAATCCTGGATATGATTCAGGCAAAGTCTCATTTTCTAATTCAGAAACAGGTATACAAATATGTCCGTCAGCTAGTTTTTTGCTGAGCAAATAGAAATAAGGATGAAGCGCCTGATCAGGAAAGAAAGCTGCAAATTGCTGGTGTGTATCTGTTAGTCTTTTCATTGATGTATTGTTCTTAGAAGATAAAAAAAACCGGAGTAAAGTCCTGCTGCAAAATACCATATTTAATCTTTCCCAAAAGAATAAACAGAAGACTCAATTTTATCCAACGTAAAGAATATAATCTTGTACCAACAAATCTTACTGCAAATGACTCTGCTTTGCATAATCAGTTACTTATATTTGTAGTCTTTATAAAATCATCATCGTTTTTAACGTGCTTCCATCTAAGAGGAAACAATGAAAAATATATTAAGAAACTTCAGGCTGAGCAGAGAAAAAGAGGAGATCGGGAATGTGATAGCCAATATACATAAAGCTGTTCCCTACCGTGGCACAAATCTCTGGATCCTGGTATTTGCCATTTTCATTGCCTCCCTGGGTTTAAATGTAAATTCTACAGCAGTTATCATAGGCGCCATGCTTATCTCCCCCCTGATGGGACCAATCATTGGTATTGGTTTTAGCGTGGGAATAAACGATGGGCAATTACTTCGGAAATCAATTTTCAATTATTTCTTTGCTGCTGGTGTAGGTTTGGTTACTTCTACAGTTTACTTTTTGATCTCTCCTTTAAACGATGCTCACTCTGAGATCCTCGCCAGGGTTAGTCCAAATATTTATGATGTATTGATCGCCATCTTTGGAGGATTTGCAGGTATCCTGGCGATATGCAGTAAAAACAAAGGCAATGTTATTCCGGGTGTAGCCATAGCTACAGCTCTGATGCCGCCGCTCTGTACTGCCGGGTACGGGCTGGCTACTTTTAAACTTTCCTACTTTTTTGGTGCATTTTATTTATTTTTTATCAATACCGTTTTCATCGCTGTAGCTACTTTGATCACAGTTCGTTTATTGAAGTTTCCTTTGGTCCATCTGCCTCATGCCAAAGATGAAAAACGCAGCAGGATGCTGGTGTGGTTTGTGGTTATGCTTACATTAATTCCAAGCTTATACTTTGGCTATGACATTGTGCAAATGAACAGGTTTGAAAACAATGCAAACAAATTTGTAGAAAACGAAGCATTTTTTCCTAATGATTATTTACTCAAAAAAACGATTGATTCCAAAGAAGAAAAAATAGTGCTTGTATATGGAGGAGCACCAATAGATTCATTGCAGATTGATAGCTTAAAAATGAAACTGCCGGATTATAATCTACCAAAAAATGCACTTACTGTACAGCAGGGATTTGCTTATCTGACTGATAATAAATCCTCAGATAAAGGTTCACAAGTAGACTTAGCGCTGACCGAAAAGCTGGCGCAACTTGAATTTATGCAAAGGGCTATCGACAGTATTTCAGTACAAGACCAGCTCTCTACACAAATATTTAAAGAGTTGCAGGTTTTATACCCTAATATAAATTCATTTGCCTTACAACCTGCAAGGGTAAATACAGATTCGCTGAACCAAAAACTCATCATCGGAATTTTGCAATCTAAACGAACTATAAGTTCCAGGGATAAAAGCCAGATAGAATCCTGGCTAAGGTTACGGGTGAAAGACACGACAGTAAGACTTTACACAGAAAAATTATGACGGAGATAGTTCTACAAAAGATCTACCTGAACTGGAGTGGTGGAAAAGATGCAGCTCTTGCATTGAACAGGCTCCAGGAATCCGACACCCCTCTATCATTATTGGTTACGGCAATAAATGAGGATGAACAGGCAGTAAGCATGCACAATGTACCGGTACATCTATTGGAAAAGCAGTTTGCTTCTATTCAAATCCCTTCTAAAAAAATAATGCTTCCGGCATTTCCTTCCATGGAAAAGTATGAATCTGTGTATGCAGAGGCAATGGAAGAATTAAAACAACAAGGATTTACTCATGCAGCTTTTGGAGATATTTTTTTGGAAGACTTAAAAGATTATCGTGAAAAACAATTGCAAAAAAATAGTCTCGAAGGAATCTTTCCTTTATGGAAAGACAACAGTTCGGATTTGTTGAAAGAGTTTGTGGCAGCTGGTTTCCGGGCTATTATTATTTGTGTAAATACCGAGAAGCTTTCAGAAGTTTTCCTGGGAAAATTTATTGATGGATCTTTTGCAGAGCAGCTTCCTTCCTCAATAGATCCTTGTGGAGAAAACGGAGAGTATCATAGTTTCTGTTTCGAGGGTCCTGTATTCTCTCAGCCTGTAGAGTTCACTACAGGCAACATTTATTACAAAGACCTCCCAAACCCTGAAGCCGATCCGGCAAAACCAACCATTCGCTTTGCGTTCCTGGAAATAGAATAAAATTTTCTATTTCAATCTATCCTTAATATCCAGGTTGTATTTTCTTGCATAATCTTTCGCTACATCATACCCGGCATCTGCGTGGCGGATCACGCCCATTCCCGGATCATTTCTGAGAACACGACTGAGTCTCGCAGCTGCATCATCAGTTCCATCTGCTACGATGACCATACCTGCATGTATGCTATAGCCCATCCCTACTCCACCGCCATGATGAAGACTTACCCAGCTGGCACCTGCGGCAGTGTTTACCAAGGCATTCAATACCGGCCAATCTGCTACCGCATCACTTCCATCAAGCATGGCTTCTGTTTCCCTGTTTGGGCTGGCTACACTTCCGGTATCTAAATGATCTCTGCCAATTACAATCGGTGCTGTTACTTTTCCATTTCTTACCAATTCATTAAAAGCAAGTCCGGCTTTTTCCCTGTCGCCCTGCCCTATCCAGCAGATGCGTGCGGGCAGACCCTGGAAAGCAATTCTTTCCTGTGCCATTTTTATCCAGCGGATCATACTTTCATTTTCAGGGAAGAGTTCCATCATTAGTTTATCTGTTTCTGCAATATCATTTGGGTCTCCGCTTAGTGCAGCCCAGCGGAATGGTCCTTTTCCTTCGCAGAATAATGGCCTGATGTAAGCAGGAACAAAGCCGGGGAATCCAAAAGCTTTTTTGGCTTCTTCAGCAGTTTTTCCTTCTTTGATCATTTCCTCGGATGCCCTGGCCCTGATGTTATTTCCATAATCAAAAGTGATGGCACCCATAGTCTGCAAGTCAAGCATCAGCTCCACATGATCCTTCATGCTGCGGTAACTGAGCTCCATATATTTTTCAGGATCCTCCGTTCGTAATTTATCAGCAGCAGCATTGGTTATTCCCTGTGGAATGTAACCGATCAGCGGATCATGCGCACTCGTCTGATCAGTGAGTGTATCAGGAACAATATTTCTTTTTTTTAATTGTTGCAAAAGATCAACTGCATTACACAATATTCCGATACTCTTATTTGCGCCATTATTTTTATGTGAGATGGCAGCATCTATTGCCGCATCAATATCTGTGTGTTTTTCATCCAGGTATTTTGTTTCTATTCGCTTGTCTATCCTCCATTCTTCCACTTCTGCCACTAAGGCAACACCTCCATTCATGGTGATGGCCAATGGTTGTGCACCGCCCATGCCACCAAGGCCGGCAGTTACATTCAGCGTGCCTTTCAGACTTCCACCAAAATGTTTATTCGCAATGGCAGAGTATGTTTCATAGGTACCCTGAACAATTCCCTGGCTGCCAATGTAGATCCAGCTTCCGGCCGTCATCTGCCCATACATCATCAAACCTTTTTTCTCCAACTCATCAAAATGTTTCCAGTTGGCCCAGTTTGGTACCAGCTGAGAATTACTGATCAAAACCCTTGGCGCATCTTTATGTGTCTTGAGCATGGCAACAGGTTTTCCACTTTGTATCAAGAGGCTTTCATCATCTTCCAGTTCTTTCAATGCTTTTATAATGAGGTCCAGCGATTCTATATTCCTGGCGGCTTTTCCCCGGCCACCATAAACAATCAATTCTTCCGGACGCTCTGCTACTGCAGGATCCAGGTTGTTCAACAGCATTCTTAATGCAGCCTCCTGTACCCATCCTTTACATGTTAGTTCAGTACCAGTTGGGGTTTTATATTTTTCGTAATCGTACTTCATAGTAGTGGGGAATTATAAATCATAATGGTCATTTGCCAATTATAGCTGCAACCGATTCAGACAAAATGTTTCAAAAATTTGAAACCTGGAATCTTTTAACCTTTAAAATCAGTCCTTATAAATTCTACTGCCTTCATCATATCATTATGCAAGATCCTGTCTGCTTCATTAAAACTAACCAGTTCCCTGAATGAAGCAACTAATTTTTCCAACACAGGAGAAGTTTTTTGCGGACGCCTGAATTCTATGGCCTGCATGGCACTGAGTAATTCTATGGCTAAAACTTTTTCTACATTATCTATCACCCGTTTGCATTTGGTTGCTGCATTTGCACCCATGCTCACATGATCTTCCTGGTTATTGCTGCTGCTAATAGTATCTACACTTGCCGGCGTACAGAGTTGTTTGTTTTCGCTTACAATTCCTGCTGCTGTGTATTGTGGTATCATAAATCCGGAATGAAGCCCCGGTTCTTTTACAAGAAATAAAGGCAAACCTCTTTGCCCGCTGATGAGCTGGTAAGTTCTGCGTTCGCTGATGCTGGCAATTTCACTCATGGCAATGGCAATAAAATCCAGCACAATAGCAAGCGGTTGTCCGTGGAAATTTCCACCACTCAGTATCATATCTTCTTCAGGAAAAATATTTGGATTGTCAGTAACAGAATTTAATTCTTTGATAAAAACTTTTTCTGCATAATCAATAGCATCTTCACTGGCACCATGTACCTGTGCTATGCAGCGGAAGGAATATGGATCCTGTACTTCTTTATCATCTGCCTCTGCAATCGCACTGCCACATAGTAACTGTAGCATTTTAGCTGCTGTATTTACCTGTCCTGCATGTGTACGCAATGCATGTATCTGCGGCTGTAAGGGATCTGTACAACAATTAAAAGCATCATAACTAAGTGCAGCTATAACCTGTGCCCAGCGTAATAATCTGCGGCATTGAATCAAACCATGAATACCATAGGCACTCATAAATTGTGTGCCATTTATCAGCGCAAGTCCTTCTTTGCTTCGCAAGGCAATTGGTTCCCAACCTAATTCCTTCAAAACGTCTGCAGCATTTCTTTTTTCATTTTTATAATTCACCTCTCCCATTCCTATTAATGGCAGCGCAAGGTGACTGAGCGGAGCAAGATCTCCTGAAGCACCGAGAGATCCCTGTGTGTAGATGACAGGCAGAACACCTGCATTATACATATCCATCAGGCGATTCACGGTTTCTACCTGTACACCGCTGTGGCCATAAGAGAGCGATTTTATTTTGAATGCCAGCATTAGTTTTACAATGGCCTGTGGCACTTCTTCTCCCATCCCACAGGCATGCGACATTAATAAATTCTTTTGCAATTGCTCCAGCTGATCCCTTGAGATCTGTTTGTTTTGCAAAAAACCAAAACCAGTGTTGATGCCATAGAAAACATTTCCATCTTCTTTCATCTTTGCATCCAGGTAATCCCTGCAAGCAGTGATGCGGTCGTGGGCATCAAAAGTGATGGAAACCAGTTGATCAAATTCGAGCAGGTTTTTCACTTGCTGAAGACTTGTTGGTTTTCTATCTAAGGGGAGATAATTGTAACTCATAAATAATATAATGCCTGGTCTAATGAAAGATTTCCGGCTAAAAGTTTGTAGGCAAAATGCGGTCAAAAATAGAGAAAATAATCTTAGCGTGAGGTATACAAAATGCAGGCTTGTAACTATTTAGAGGAAGAAATTCAGCTATAATTTATTTTAAAGCAATGAGTTAAGCTTTAAAATACCTTCAATGACTGATATGAATTGAACAGGAGGTTTGATCCATAAATTGAGAGAACTAGACAAAGCCAATTTGAACAACTGCTAAAATCTTTCTTTGACTAATGCAAACACAAAATTAATTTGGCTCATACAATAAATTTTTAGCGAATAATTCTAATGCAAGCTACACCGTAACAATCCTTAAATTTTTAAACCAAGGCAACCATAGCCAAGCTATATACGATCTTAAAGTAAAATATTAGCTTTATACTTTAGAAAATAAAACCAACACTCATTTTGTTAAGCCATCAAATGCTTGAAAATATTATTTATGGTTGTGTAAAAGCAAACAGGGAGAGCCAGAAGTTTAAAATATTTCCCCTTTAAAAAAATAAAGAATTACTAAAAGCAACCTTTTTCGTATATCTTTCGTTAGTTAAATTAAAACCCAATATGAATAAAATAACTACGCTTTGTTTGCTTGCATTAGTAAGCATGCTTATAGTTGTTCAGTCCTGCTCAAAAACCTCAGTAGACCCACCAGCCAACCCCTGCGCTGGTAAGACGATTACAGTTTCAGGCTCTACTACACCCACTTCTACACCGATTGCTACAAATGGTACAATAACTGCTTCAGCTGTGGGAAGTACAGGATTTACCTATAGTTTAAATGGTGGTGCCAGCCAGGCAACAGGATCGTTTGCAGGTCTAGCGCCGGGCACATATTCCATCACTGCAAAAGATACAGATGGTTGCATTGGCTCACAAAATTTTACAGTTGTGGCTACAGCCTGCCCTGCTATTACGGTTACCGCTGTTATTACGCCTGCAACTACAGGGGCTACTGGTTCAATAGCGGCAACAGCCACTGGCAGTACCGGTTTTACCTATAGTATAGGCGTTGGTGGAACTTTCCAGGCAAGTGGTACATTTCCCAACCTGGTTGTAGGCAGTTATAATATTACAGCAAGAGATGTAAATGGCTGTTTAGGTTCAGCTTCCTTTACAGTTACTTCAGGATCTTGCCCTACAATTACTTTAACAACAACATCTGTAAATACAACTGGTCCCACTGCAACAAATGGCAGCATTACAGCCTCGGCAGCTGGGGGTGTAGCTCCATATACTTTTAGTAAAGACAATGGTGCAACATTTCAGGCAAGCGGTACATTCTCCAACCTTGCTGTGAACACCTATGGCGTCGTAGCAAAAGATGCCAATGGCTGCTTAAGTACATCCAGCAACGTAGTTGTGGGAGCAACCTGCCCCACATTAAATGTCAGTGCCGCAACAACTACAACTGTAAAATGTGAGACAGGCAGTGGTACAGTTACAATATCAGCAACCGGTAGTACAGGTTTTACTTACAACATAAATGGGGGCACTTTCCAGGCATCAAATGTTTTTAATACATTGGGTGCAGCAAACTACACCTATGCTGTAAGAGATGTCAATGGTTGTACAGCAACCGGTAGTGCAACAATCGCCCAGGCTCAGGCAGGGTCATTATTTACAAATGTAAAAGCCATACTTGTAGCAAATTGTACAAGTTGCCATGGGGGTAGTTCACCGCAAAGCGGAATAAACTATAATGACGATTGTACCATTGTATTGCAAAGTGCAAGAATAAAAGCCAGGGCTGTAGATGCCACCCCTTCACAGATGCCTCCCAGCGGTCCCGGACTTTCTGCAGTTGAAAAAGCAGCTATTGTAAACTGGATAAACGCAGGTGGTAAGCACAACAACTAATCTGTAGGCGAGTGTTTTATTTTTTAAAAAAATGGCAAGCAGTAAATTAAAATATTTAATTGTAGCGTGTTGCATTGTTGTAATTGCAGTTGGTACATATGCATACAAAGAATATAACAGAAAATCCCCTGACCTGGCAAATACAGAAGCGGTGGATCATACAACAGCTTCACTTCTTATTGACGCATACAGCAGCAACGAAGAAGCTGCAAATAAAAAATACCTGGGAGAAGTAATACTGGTAAAAGGAACTGTTGTAGAGGTATCAAACCAGCAGGATACAGCTTTTACCATTTTGCTGGGAGATACTGCACAAATTAGCAGGGTAAGTTGCACCATTGATAGAAATCATATTGCTGCTGCTAAAAAATATATACCAGGCAATGTGGTAAATATAAAAGGTATTTGCACAGGGTATTTAATGGATATCGAATTGAATCGTTGTTTAATTGTAGAATAATTTTTAAAGAAAATGAGTATAAGAATTTCAATTACTATTCTTTTTGTTGTTGCATCCTTTTTGGGGATGGCGCAAAACAGGTTTTTTACAAAGAATGCCAGCATTTCATTTTACTCAAAAACTTCTGTAGAAAATATTGAAGCCATAAATAAAAAAGCCCTGGTTGTTATAGATATGGCCGCAAATAAAATAGAATTTTATGTATTGATAAAAGGCTTTGAGTTTGAAAAAGCATTGATGCAGGAACACTTTAACGAAGATTATTTAGAGAGCGACAAATACCCTAAAGCGATTTTTAAAGGCTCGTTTGATGAGCCAGTACCAAATATTAATATCACCGAAAATAAAACCATTCCATTAAAAGTAAGTGGTAGCCTTACTTTACATGGCATTACGAAAACAATAAATACTGTGGCGGTAATACAGGTTAAAAATAATGTGATAAGTGCTTCCTCTAATTTCAAAATACTTCTAAGTGACTACAATATAAAAGTACCTGGTATAGTCGGCAACAATATTAGCAAAGAGATTGTGATAAAAGTAAATACAGCTGCACTACAGCAAATGAAATAACAATTTTGAATTTGCATCATTATCGCCAGAGTAAACTAATAATTGTAACCTAAACCTTCATTAAAAAAATCAGAATAAATATTTACCCATGAAAAGATTTTTACTACTAATGATAGCTGTATTTTCTATTCAGCAAATTGTTGCGCAAGACAGTACCAGTATGGTAAGTGAGCTGGAAGATAAAATAAGTTCCGAAAAAGTTACAGGTACTTTTAGATCTACCAGGGTTATTAATTCACACTCTACAGAGATGCTGCATAAGGGAGATATGGATTTTAGAATTTTACATCGTTTTGGTTCTGTAAAAACTGGTTATAAAAACTTATTCGGGTTAGATAATGCGAGCATGCGGATGAGTTTTGATTTTGGTATAACTAATAACCTCATGGTAGGCGTTGGCCGAAGTACTTTATTAAAAGACCTTGATATTTTTGCAAAAGCAAGAATTCTGCAACAAACAACAGGCGAAAACGAAATGCCGGTTTCCCTGTTAGTTGCCGGGGGATATATTGTAACTACACAAGAATCTTTTGCACCAAAAAAACCAACATTTAGCGAAAGATCCTCTTATTATTTTCAAATGATTATTGGAAGAAAATTTTCGCCTAATTTTTCTATGCAGTTAAGTCCTTTGCTGGTACACAATAATACCCCCTTAAACCCTACTGATGACAAAACTATTTTAGGCCTTGGTGGCGGTATGCGGTATAAAGTGAGCAAACGAATAGCTCTCGTAATGGATTATAATTATGCCATAGGAAACTTGGGTGCTTCTATTAGAAACCCATTGTCCGTGGGGGTAGATATTGGCACCGGTGGGCATGTGTTCCAACTTCATTTTTCAAATTCTACAGGTATGAACGAAAAAGCCTACCTCACTCAAACCACTGGCGATTTTTTTAAAGGTGACGTACGCTTTGGATTTAATCTCTCCAGAATGTTCCAAATTGGTAAAAGAAATAAAAGGTGATTTTATTATAGATCCTAATAGGGAATAGTACTAATAATAAAACACATTTTGTAGAAGATCATATTCATTCCTGCAATTGAACCTGGAGCAAAATCATTCTTTTATTTCTACCTGGTTTGTTATAATAAATGCGGCCACGTCTTCCATAGAGAGTCCTGCACGAGAGATTGCATCGGCCACTTCCTCACGATTTACTCCGGATGCAAAAGCTTTATCCTTTAGTCTTTTTTTCACGCCTTTTATTTCCATACCACTATACCCTTCTGGTCGCATCAGGCTGTAAGCATGAATGAATCCGCTGAGCTCATCAAAGGCATAAAGCATATGATCCATGCGGGTGATGGGATCTACGCCAAAATGTGCAGGTCCATGGCTGGCTATGGCGTGTATAATTTCGGGATCAATGTTTTTTTCTTCCAGGTGTTCTATGATCTTACGACAATGCTGATCGGGCCATTGGTCCCAGTCTGCATCGTGTAGCAATCCGGCCATTTCCCAGCGCCATTGATCTGTTTCACTCAGGCCTTCTTTTACTTTTGCCCAGCTCTTCATCAGGTGCGCTACCTGCTTCATATGCAGCCGTAGTCTTGCGTTTGGCACCCAACTGTTCAGTAGTTCGTTGGCTTCTTCCCTGCTCAGGACTTTACCCTTGTTTGCAGGATCTCCGAATTGATGGCGATGAAGGAATAAAGACATAACTTAATTTTATTTTGGATTTGTAAACAACTGTTCTTTCAAATATAAGCCTTCGGGTTTATGTTCGATTTCACAATTTGAATACAAAAATATTCTTCTATGGCAAAGATGGTTTGCTGTTAGTTTTGCATCACTTATTTTTAGGTGATCAAACCATCATTATTTTATGAAACAATTTTTTCTATACATCCTTATCTGTTGCTCTATTTTTTCTGCTTCCGCACAAAAAATAGATATGCTCAACGCCAATACCAAAGCCTCCTTCCGTGGGCTGAGTGTGGTCTCCAATAAAATTGTTTGGGCCAGCGGCAGCAAGGGCACGGTAATCAAAAGCCTGGATGGAGGAAAAACCTGGGAACAATTTACGGTGGCAGGATATGAAAATACGGAGTTCCGGGACATAGAAGCTTTTGATAAAAAAACAGCTGTCATCATGGGTATAGATACACCGGCTGTGATCTTAAGAACAGAAGATGGTGGCGTGACCTGGAACAGAACTTACTTTAATAACAATAAAGGAATGTTCCTGGATGCAATGGAATTTTGGAACCTCAATGCCGGCATTGTGATCGGTGATCCTATCAACGGTAGATTTTTTATAGCCAGAACTTTTGATGGCGGCAAAACCTGGACGGATCTGCCTTTTGAAAAAAGACCGATAGCAGACAGCGGTGAGGCTTGCTTTGCAGCGAGTGGTACCAACATAGTAAAGATCACCAATGCTGAAGCTGTTTTCATTACCGGCGGGCTCGTTAGTAATTTACACGTAAGAGATAAAACCCATAAACTTCCTTTGGTACAAGGCAAGGAAACTACCGGTGCCAATGGCATAGCAATAAAAAATAAAAAAACTTACATCATCGTTGGTGGAGATTTCAATGCAGCCACTGATACCACTGGCGTTTGCGCCATCACCACAGATGGTGGTGAAACCTTTACAAACCCAATAAAATCACC
>JBBQYS010000018.1:0-34161 GCA_038208485.1 Chitinophagales bacterium | reverse complement strand
CGTGGAGGAGAAAATGACCATGTTCTTTAAAGAAACTGGTGACTTTATTTACCTGATTGGTAAATCCCACAACGATTTTAATTCATCTGAATACCTGCACAAAATTCGTGGGATAGAGTTTAGTCCATGTCCACATTTTGACATGGATGCGGAATATCATTTACACAAAAACCTGCACCTCATCATGAAAGAAAAACTGGTGGAAAGTGCGCATGATATCAGTGAAGGTGGGTTAATGGTGACTTTGCTGGAAAGTTGTTTTCATCTAAACAAAGGATTTGAAGTAAGCAAACAGGAAGAAGACTCGAGGAAAGATGCTTATTGGTTTGGTGAGGCTCAAAGCAGGGTAGTAGTATCTGTACAAAAAGAAAAGCAGTCTGAATTTGAAGATTGTATGAGAAAAATCCATCTGCATTGTTCGTTACTGGGAACGGTTACTGAAGGCTCAATAAAAGTAGATGGTGAAGCCTGGGGTGATATCAGCACCTGGAAGCAACGGTATGACGATGCTATCACAACAATACTTCAAAACACAGAAGCAGAAGAAGCACTGACACCTCTTTAATTTTTTCGAAATAAAATAAAATGATTGTTCCAGGCAGACAAGCATATTGTTTGCCTGAAATTTATTCCTGAAACATTATGATCAAAAATATCAGCATCATCGGCGGTGGAAACCTGGGTACGGCTATTACAGAAGGTCTTATAAAAAGTAAGTATTGTAAACCGGCGCAGCTTACCCTAACCCGCAGGAATACTTCGCTGCTAAAATCGCTGGCGAAGAAAGGCGTAAACATTACTGCTGATAATTCTGCCGCAGTAAGCTCTGCCGACCTGATCATATTTGCTGTAAAGCCTTTCCAGATAGCACAGATTATTGAAGATTGCAAACATGCCATCAAACCAGAACAAGTAATTGTATCTGTGATTACAGGCGTGAGTGTAAATGACCTGCGGAATATGCTGGGCATGAGTAATCCCATTTTTCGGGCCATGCCTAATACCGCCATAGCCATCCGCGAATCTATGACCTGCATTTATGCAGATGCAGTGCATGAGGAAAACACCGAAGAGGTGAAAACTATTTTTTCTCAACTTGGAAAAGTAGCCATGATCAATGAAAACCTGATGGATGCTGCAACGGTGCTTGGTGCCTGTGGTACTGCCTACGCTATGCGTTTTATCCGTGCTAATATCCAGGGTGGAATAGAGATAGGTTTCGATAGTACAACCGCCAGTCTTATTGCAGCACAAACTGTAAAAGGTGCAGCAGAATTACTCCTCCAAAACGGTACTCACCCTGAGCAGGAAATTGATAAAGTAACCACACCAAAAGGCTGTACCATTGCTGGCCTGAACGAAATGGAACACCAGGGTTTCAGCTCTTCCCTGATCAAAGGGATTGCTACGAGTTATAATAAGATTGTGAAGGGGTAGGGAAGGGTTGGGAGGGTTTGTTGATGATTGTTTAGCATTGTTGAGCATTGTTTAGTGTTGTTGAGGATTATTGAGGATTGTTGAGTTTGGTTTTGATTCATTTTCTTATTGTAAACGATACGTTTTTCTTTGTTTGTTGACTATAATTGAAACCTAACAGAGCATTCGGGGTTTATGCTCATGAGAACCTGTAGACAATTTTTTTTATTCTCCCACTTCTATCACAGAAAGAATATTTCCTGCCGGATCTTTAAACCATGCGATGAGGGGGCCATCATTGTGGGCTATGCCTTTTTCATCTGTCCCTAAGTTTTTATATTGCTCAAAGCTTATTCCTTTGGCAGTGAGTTCATCTACGGCTTTGTTGATATCATCTACCGGGAAATTCAAAACTGTAAAACTTGCAGGTTGGTGGTCTTTTTTTTGGTAAATGATTAATGCATTTCCAGCTTCAATGTGCAATTCAAGCAAACCCATCTCATCCTTTTCTACATGTAATCCGAGCTTATCCTTATAGAATTGCATTGCTGCATCTATATCATTTACAGAGAATCCTCCAAAGGCTTTTGATTTACTGAGCAACCTGTTCTATTTTTAAAATATGACAAATACTTTCAAAAACATGCAACAAATAAAATGACTTTGTTCAATCTTCAATCGATATTAAAATCTATAAAGCTGCTGTCTTGTCTAAATACTAAGTACTAAATACTATTAATCTTTTCATTACCAATTATTCGGATTCTTACTCTGCTCCTGCAGTACATCATAATTTAGTTTTCTTGCTTTCTTGTACTTATCCCAGTCGAACTGAAGGATAAATTCTGCAGCGGCTTTTGCACCTTTGGCAAAGATGATTTGCTTTTCTTCATCTTTCATAAAAAAATTCAGCCAGGAGTGACCAGTCATATCTACTTCTTTTATACCAATGGTAAATGCTTTGTTTCCATTAATAAAATTCTTATCAGTAGTGCTCCTTAGTGTAGACAGCAGGGATGAAGCATAAGCACCAAAACTATTAATCTCATTTGCTTTTTCTACACCATCGCCACCGAGACGCACGCCGAAAGTAGGCATGCGTGGAATAATAAAATTTGGGTTGTAAAATACATTGATCGGGAAATTACTCAATACACCACCATCCACGAACTGAACTTCACCAGGAATTCCACCATTCCAGTTGATCTGATCTTTCCATTTTTCTTTCACCTTTACCAGGCCAAAGGAAATGGGTATTCTATATGTTTCAAAAAATATCGGAATGCTCATGCTGGCCCTGATAAATGCAGCCGGCGGCACATCTGCAGGATTGTCCCAGTACATATCCCACATACGTGGAAATTCTACTTTGTTCCCAGTTGTGATATCGCTGGCTACTATAACCAGCATAGGACTTTGCGGAGGTTTTACTACTTCGAGCGAACTTATATCCCTGTCATTGTCCCGCCGTACCTGCAGGCTGGCAGGCACATTACAAAAATTCTTTTTCAGGTCGACCAGGTTAGTTACTTTCTTTTTTGCCAGCAGCATAGAAATCCATTTGTAAAAACTATCACCAGCATTTAATCCATAGCCGGTTTTGGCTACAGATTTTATCCGGTGATATAAATAAATTGCAATGATGATACAAACGAGGCTGACGAAGATGGCAGAAATGCTACTCCAGAAAAGTATAGGCCTGGGTCCCGTAATGGCACTCAGGTAACAGAGCCAGGAGAAAATAAATAAAAGTCCCGCCAGTATCTTTATAGAATTTACCAGGCGTTTTACATAATCGGCTTTCAATACAAATTTCTGAATGATTTTTTTGACCCATTTTGTGATTTTGTAATTTTCCTTTTTTCCATCTACAAAACTAAAAAGATCCAGTTCCAGAAGGTCTTTAATAATGCCTTCTGTTTTTAGTTCCTGTTTACTCCCACAACTAGCCAGCAGCATAGTATTAATGGCACCTGCACTTGTACCTGCCATGCTGAAGAACCTGATGCCGACCTGCTCTAAAACATAAGTATAACCCAGCAAAGCTATTCCCCAAACACCACCGCCTTCCTGCACCAGGTCAGCATACTGATTCCCTTCCTCATCATACACATCAGAAACTATAAATGGTTTTCCTGCAGCTTCCTGAGCAGCAATCTTTTCTTTCAACTCTGCTACTATTTTATTAGCTCCAGAAGATGTGATAAAAGCTTCTACATCTATTTTTTTTTCTTTTTGCATAAAATGATCAGCTAAAATTCTTTTTTAAAAAATTGTAAGCATTGGTAAAAAAAACGCCATCCAACAATTCATCAATATCCACTTCTGATTTATTGATGGGGATCGTTTTCCAGAAAGTGCTGCGCAGGCTGAGTATCTGCCGCAGGTAAGCTTTAAATTCTGCCAGTTCGGTTACGCCAGTACAGCAATCCAAAGCGTTAATTAGTCCATCAAAATCAGAGCCCAGGCATATTCTGCTACCGGCTTCTTTTGCAGAAATACCGGCTTTCTTGCATACACTTAAAATGTGAAATACCTGGTTTAGAAAATAAAAGTGATGGTACTCATGGCTCATTTCTCCATGCGTCTGTGCTTCATCTCCGTTAAGAATATCATCTCCCGGTATAAGGTGCGGTACCTGTGAGGGATCAGTATAACCACGAAAAAAATATTCCTGCTCCGGTTTGGAAATATATTCCTGGTCGTAAGGATAATCATTGAGCTGATACACTACACTGTCTACCGGGAAACCAACAATCCGTTGATCCATAGAAATGCCTATCAGGCCTTTACTACGTACAATGTCAATAATCTCTTCATCATATAAATTAATACTACTAAGGTTGAATGCCGAGTTACTAACCTTTCCAAGTATTTTATGGTGACGAAGACGCCAATCAGCACCTGCAGGTTTTGGCCGCGTATTTAAATAACTATACCGTTTGTCGCTATGTATGCCGGTAAGGCCCGCATGTGTGCAAATGAGTGGAAAATCTGAATAGCCTTGTTTACTCTTCTCTGCTATCAGCTGTTTCCGGGTAAACAAACTCATGTGTTTAAAGTCTATCAGCGTGCCTTTATCATATAATTTCTTTATGGCTCTTTTGCCCCAGTCATTAAAACCTGCAGAGGTGGGGTAGAAGAGTTCTTCTTTTATGAATTGCATACCAAATGCATGGTTAGCGCAAGGGAATGATTGCATGTGAGGAATATTTACAGCAAACAAACGGGTTTTGTACCTGGTGGTCAGGTCATCCAGGTTATTGTTGAAATCTGCTTCGGCATTAGCGCTGAAAGGATCGTTGCAGAGGTTGTGCAATCCTTCTAATATCAGTAAACCATGAATGGTTTTTTCATCAGCCTGGTTGTACTCCTGGATCTTATTTATGAATTTAAAATTAGAACCTGCTTTTGCTCCGGTACCTGCGGGAGGCGTTGGATTATTTATTAATGCATCAATCGTCTTTTTGGTCCAGGCATAATAATTTTTTCCGAGCGCCAACTCTTGCAGCTTTGGCGGATACATGAGGTTGATCTTTCCACTGCCCGCTATTTTTCTTTCCAGTATCCCTTCGGCTATTTTATTTTCTACTGCATAAATGATCACACCGGCAAGGTTTACACCGGCTTTCTGCATTTGGGTAAGGTTACTCTGCGAATTAAAGATACCATTGAACAATGCATCAATCCCAATCTGTGTTTCCCGGCCAAAGAGTTTACCTACTTTTAGTTTTACATTAAGTTGATGCCAGGGGCTGAGGGTTTCTGTTGGGGGTGCCAGCATTTGTTTCAGGGAGGGATGACAATGAAAATCAAAGAAAGGCATAGCAGTTAGTTTGATTATCTGGCTAACTTAAAAAATATTATTGGTAAGTGCAAGGTGGGTATGAGGAAGTGATTAACTTTAAAATCAAATAAAAACGAAAATTTTTTACAATGATAATTCTCCAGGGAGCAACTGTCGCCGGTTATTTAATGGTAATTTTTCTTGGTTTTCTGTTTATTATTGCTGTACCGATTTTGGCTTTTTTGTTCTATAATTATTTATATCCTAAAGGGAAATCGAAAAGAACTTTTATTATCAAAGAAAATCGATTGGAAACTGAGCTCCCAAAGCCTGTCTGGAAAAAAGTGCTTTCGTCAGTATTGCTTTCTTTATTATCTATGGTCATATTCAGCATTATTATTTTATTTCTTTTTAACCTTATTATTCCGTCTTTCGACTAGTTCTAAATATTTATGACTTCTTTTTCACCTTCCCAAAGAACCTCTTTTCGATTCAATTTTCTGATCAATACAGGGCTGCTGATTATATTCTTTTTGTATAATGTATTTTGTTACATGATGAGCTATAGCAGACCTGCCCTTTCCTCCTCAATAATATTTATTATTATCATTCTAGTCCAGGTTGTTACGGAATTGTTTACTACAAGAATAAGACAGGTAAGTTTCGACGCTGAAAAGCACAATTTAATTATCAGCCACAAATCTATGATGGGAAATTTAAAAGAAAGGGTTCTGCCATTTCATAAAATTCAATTCCTTTTACAAGAACAAAAATCCGGTTTTCTTTTTCGAAAAAAATATCTGACAATTCATATTCTGCGGCTCAATAAAAAAGTTTTTGAAATCACTAACTTAAAGGATGGTTATAACCAGCAAACCCAAAACGATATTATTTAGCAAGCTGAATTAGAAAATATTCTTGTAAAAAAGTTCAGTTCATAAAATCTGTTATTTTTATTTTTTTAAAAAAACTTCAGTTAAGGTGTAATTTTTTCTTCCTTTCTGTCTCTAACTATTGAGAAAACGATTTCCAAAAGAAATGAACGATTTAGATTTTACAACTATATACAAAAAATACTCTCCCGGAATTTACAGGGTATGTCTTGGTTATGTAAATGATCCCATGCAGGCGCAGGATCTGTTACAGGAAACTTTTATCAATGTCTGGAAAAGCATTTCTTCCTTTAGGCAGGAATCTGCTCTAAGCACCTGGATTTTCAGGATAGCAACCAATGTATGTCTGAGGCATATAGAAAAGTCAAAAAGGATTGTGTTTACTGAGCTGCCTTTCCAGGTAGAGGATATCAGGGAGCAACATTCTGACAATAAAATTAAATTGTTGTACCAATGTATTTCAAGTCTTGAAGAATCAGAAAGGCTTATTATTTCTCTGGTGCTGGAAGATCTGCCGCAGGCAGCAATAGCAGAGATCATAGGGCTTAATGTGGGGAATATCCGGGTGAAAATTCATCGCATAAAAGATAAACTTTCTAAAAAAATAAAAGCTCATGGACAATTCGAATGAACTCCAGGAAATCTGGAAATCCGTATCGCTGAAGGAACTCCCTGAAAGCCGGGAGATGATTGATTTAATTCATAACCACAGGAACAAAAAACTAAAGAATTTCCTTCTGTTAATCTTGTCTTCAGTTTTTTTTGTTGCTACAATGATCTGGGTAATATATACTTCGGCTTCTTTTAATATAATAGCCAGGATAGGAGCTGTTTTAATGCTGATCTCTTGCTTAATTCTTTTGGCAACCAATTTTAATTCTTTTCAAAGGTTTTACAATTTGACTGCCTGTAGCAACAAAGAATTTCTCCTCTTCCTGCAACAAACAAAAAAACGGCGGTTGTTCTTTTATAAGAATACCCAACTTGTTCTCCTCATTTTCTGCGTTACAGGTTTATTCATGTTCTTAACTCACCTTATAGCCCGGAACCTAACCCTAGCTATAGCAGTGTATGCCGGCTATTCGGTTTATTTTTTGGTCATGTGGTTTTACGTAAGGCCAAAAGTTTATAAAAAAGGAATACAAAAACTATCCAGGTCTATAGAAAAAGTGGAACGTATTGCCCTTCAATTTGAAAACAACAATTCATGAAAAAATCCAATTTTAGAACCGGTATAGTATTGCTTATTATGGGGTTTATTTTAACCTCTGTCAGGTTTGTTCTATTGGAATATTCACAACTTCCTGGTTTTGAAAGCGGTTTGTTTTTCGGTGCAGGACTCGGGTTAGAAATCCTGGGGTTGATGACTACTCCATAAAAGCCTATATGGTTTCCGTCTAGTCAAACCTCATTGACAATGTTATAATCATTTCCAGATCAAACTAATTTTTATTAGGCACTCCTGTTCTTTCTTCTATTAATTAATGATAAAAAAATAGCATGATCTATATAATCCCTTAGGGCATTATTCATTTCATTTATTTTGATGTTGTACATGATGATATTTTCAAACAAAATAACTTTCCTGTGGAGTGCGCTTTCTTCAATGCGGATAAGTGTTTTTTCATCCCCCAGGAAATCATTCTCAGCATAATAGCAATAGGAAAAATAAGTTTCTTCTATTTCATGGATGAGAAATATGTTGTTTTCCTTAAATAAAGGAAGTGATGTCATACACTTTAATATAGTTTCAGGACCTGTTATTCTAAAACGAAATTCGGTGTAATAATATTCTTTGTTTTCATCAAGCAATGAGTTTTCGGGTAGTTCTCCCGGAGCAAAGATCCTTCTGCCTATAATAGATGTGCATTCATCAGCAAGGAACTTTACACTAGGTTTATTAAATTCTTTGAAGAGTAGAGATGCCGTTGCAGTATTCAGGAATCCTTCATGCTGAATCAAATTCAACTTTTGGTCTATTATCACTTTTAAAGTATCCAGTTCTTTCATGATGGTTATTAAAAATTGGGGTCATAAAGGAAATGGATTTTCAACATCAGGGGTATTAAACCCCTTAATAAAAAATAGTTTACAGGTGGATTGGATATAGGAAACTTTCCCGGTAGTTTATCAGGTATTCAACATATATGTTTCATAAAAGGACATTGGCAACTCATAAGTATCCAGTGCTTCTGTCAGAGAGGCTCCGTTCCGAAGCATGTTTTGTATAGCAGCACAAAGCAATTTCTCTTCGGGAACTCCTTCGAAAATTTCGTTTTCTTCGGTGTTTTCGTATTGGGATTCAGTTTTTTGATTAGGTAAAGTTTTCATTTTCGGTGCATTTATTATATGTTCATTTCAAAATATAGTTAGCAATTTTTATAATCAAGACTTTATTACCCTCCTGGTTTGATAAAGTATATCCCCGATTAGAGTTTAGTATCATAGGACTCTCAAAGAAATAATAATTAAATCTACTCTATCAGAATTGAAATTCAAATAAATTTTATGAATCTTTTCCAGACTTTTTCCAGAAATAGGAATAAGTACATGATTATGAATCATCAAAAAAATATTTGATCCAAAGCTCCTGTTGAAATAACCAGGAACCAAATGATACTTATAGCTGTATTTATAAAATTTTTTAAACTTGTTTCCGCAGGTATTTAGTTAAGATCACTATTGTTTGTCCTTCTATCTTACCTTCTATTTGATCAGTATTATCTGCAACCAGCCTGATGTTTTTTACAACGGTGCCCAGCCGGGCATTCAAAGAACTTCCTTTTATATCAAGAGATTTTGTCAGCAGTACAGTGTCGCCATTGTGTAGTTGTACTCCACTAGCATCCTTGTGCAATTCTACAGTAGAGTTGTTTTCATGATCCCCGGTTGCTTTAGCCCAGGCCAGCCGTTCTTCTTCCAGGTAAAGCATATCCAGCAAATCCATTGCCCAGCTTTCCTCACGCAGCCTGTTGAGCATTCTCCAACTTACTACCTGTACACCGGGTACATCACTCCACATAGTTTCAGAAAGAATTCTCCAGTGATGGGTATCCAGTTCAGCCTTTTTCTCCACCTGGATTTTGCAAGTATCGCAGATCAACATATTATCGTCTTCATTGTTGTATTGCCCGGGTTCTACCTGGTAAATATGTAGGTCTCCTGCAGCTTTACACAGTTCGCATTTGTTTTCACTTCTCTGTTCAAGTATTTTTTGAGCTATGGCCATTATGTTTCATTTGAGCGCTAAAGATAAATGTTACAAATCTTCATAAGATCGGAATTCAGCCGAATTATTAATTTGAGGAGGGAAGTGGAACCTTAAATAATAAATAGCTTTTAACTTGCAGTCTATGTCAGTAGATTATTTTTCAGATGAACATTTCAGCCAGGCAAATTATTCAGGGAAAATATTTACTACAGGTGAATATGAGTCATGCAGTTTTACAAATATTGATTTTTCTTCCCAAGACCTGAGCAGTAGCAGGTTCCTGGAAACGGAGTTTAAAGACTGTAATTTCAGTAATGCAAATCTTGCAGACGTTTCTCTGCAAGCTGTATCTTTTTTTAACTGCAAACTGCTGGGCATTCAGTTTGTTGATTGCCGTGCATTCAACTTTTCTGTCAGGTTCGAAAACTGCATCCTCGATTTATCTTCATTCTACAAAATGAAATTAAATAAGACCATTTTTTCAGGTTCAAGATTGCATGGCGTAGATTTTACAGAGGCTGACCTTACAGGCTCAAAATTGGATAATTGTGATTTACTGAATACTGTTTTCGATCAGACAAACGTGGAAAAAGCAGACTTTAGGCATGCAGTAAATTATTCGATAGATCCTGAATCAAATAAAATAAAAGCTGCTATTTTTTCTATGCCTGAAGTCACAGGTTTGTTGGATAAATACAAGATCAAAATAGAAAATTCCTAAAGTTTCTTCAGTCCGATTTTTCTTTTTTTATAATTCGGATCATAAAAAAAAGGCACGAATTATGGAGCATTGATTCAAAACAGTAAAAGATCAAAAGCACTATACATATTGGTACCTCAGGTTATAGTTATCCCTACTGGAAGAACAGGTTCTACCCGGAAAAACTGTCAACATCAAAATGGCTGGAGTATTATGCTACGCAATTTGATTGTGTAGAATTGAATGGAAGTTTCTATCGTTTTCCAACAATAAAAAGTCTTCAAAAAGCTGCACTACAAACACCGGATGATTTTAAATTTTCTGTCAAAGCGCACAAGATCATTACCCATACCCGAAGATTGAAAGATGTAAAAGAAAAAATAGGGGAGTTCATGGATATTGTGCTGGAAGGATTGGGACCTAAACTAGCCTGTGTATTATACCAGCTGCCACCCAGCTATAGTTACACAGAAGAAAGGATGCAGGATGTCATTGAAACCCTCGGGGGCTTTGCAGGTAATGTGATAGAGTTCAGGCATGCGTCCTGGTGGGAGGAAGAGGCAAAAACTTTGTTGGAAAAATCCAAACTCAATATTTGCAGTGTTAGTTTTCCGGGATTGCCGGAAAATGATTTGGGCACAGGAAAAATCTATTACAAAAGAATGCACGGGGTTCCGGAATTGTTCAAGTCTTCTTATAGCGAAGAGGTTTTAAAGGGACTAGTAGAAAATCTTCCAACCTCTAAAGAATCTTTTGTGTTTTTTAATAATACTTATTATGAAGCTGGTTATAGTAATGCAGGGACGTTGAAAAAAATGATTAATTTCTAAGGTTTCGTTAAATCAACACTTACAATCTTTTTAAAATAAAGAAAGGTTTAGTCATGGACTTATTTCAAACCAGGGTATCCCAAAATTTCCTTTCATAACATCAATGGAGATTATTTCTCCCTCATTTGTTTTATTATACAAAACCTTTGATACCGTTACTTCTTCAATTTTCTCTATAGAGCTCCAGGAGGAAACATCGAAATAGTAGGTTGTAGTTTTCCCTGAAACAATTTTTTTATTTAGTACTTGAGCTTTGAAAACTTTCGGATTAGAATGATCATACCTGCAATTAATAAGGACTGTTATTGCATAGCTGCAAACCAACATGATAGCAAAACAAAACATCACTGAACCAAAGTGAATCTTGTTTTTTGCATAAAATTCTTTTCTTCCAACCACACAAACAATAGTAAACAGGATTCCAGTAAATATGGCAAACCCCCAAACTTTATAATAATTGAGTAGGCGGTAATCCTCCATGCTTCTAAGAACCAGGGAAAAGCTGATTGACACGAAAGCTATTATGATACTGGGGTATAGAGAATTGTCAGGATTTAAAAATTGCAGCAAACCATTTTTTACTCTAAGTAAAATTAGACAAAGGACAAATAAAATGATCAATGAAATAATCAGGAAATCATAAGGAGTAGGATAGAAAACTGTCCAAACGGCTAATGACCCCGCAGACCAATTTAATAATGCTGCAGTTTTTTTTGAATTAGAAATTCTCTTGTCAAAGTCCGGCCCTGTAAACCCCTGGTGTTCTGAATCCAGTTTTTCCTGTAGCTCTTTTTGAGCTTTCAAATAGTCGAGGTCATCGCAAAACCCCTCAAGCCACTCTATAATTTCCTCTGCATTTTCGTATCGTCTTTTTATGCGAAGTTTTTTTTCTCTTTTTCCTATTGGCAAGATTATTATATGCGAAAGATCTATTCTATAGCCAGATATTTGTTCTGCTTTCAATTCCTTTTTTTGGAAAACTGAGATTTCTATAATCCTGTTATTCTCAATGATTACTTTGCTTACAATAGCTTCGATCAAGCCATAAACTAAAATAGAAGTAAATAACAAAGCTAGTGGTACCCAGCTCCACAAGCTTCTGCCCGGTACATTATCTTCCTGCCAAAAATTATAGTTGATAAATGTGTAAAATATAACCAGGATCGACGGTACTAATATCATTATAATTAATCTGTCCCTCCTGGAAATCCCGTACTTTTTCATTTACCTTTTTAAATATCAAATTTCGGTAAATGCTCGTTATAATTAAAGAAAGTACATTACTTTAAGTTTAAAAAGTATATCAGCATTTAATCAGAACATTTTATACTGTTCCTTTATGATAATTTGTTTTCATTTAGGATCAGGTAATTATTCAAATCTTTCCAAAACAATCATCCAGCATCCTCCCCATAAATTTCCTCCCCCTCCCACAGAGGGTTTCAGGCTTTTTGCATCAATAACATAATTTTATCCCTTGCCTCTTGTCAAATAAATTTATCTTTGCACGACCCCCAATTCATTTACGGTCAATACAATTACATTTTCGTCACATTCCTGCTTTTTTATAAAATAAGAAGAAGTGGGTGTAAATTTTATATTATGGCCAAGTATATATTTGTAACAGGCGGTGTTACTTCTTCCCTGGGCAAAGGGATAATTGCCGCCTCACTGGCCAAACTCCTGCAAAGCCGCGGTCTTTCCACAACCATACAAAAATTTGATCCTTATATAAATATTGATCCTGGTACCTTAAACCCTTACGAACACGGTGAGTGCTTCGTAACCGACGATGGTGCTGAGACTGATCTGGACCTTGGTCACTATGAAAGGTTCCTGAATACGCCGACATCTCAGGCAAATAATGTAACTACCGGGTGCATTTACCAAACGGTCATCAATAAAGAAAGAGAAGGGCAGTACCTGGGTAAAACGGTACAGGTAGTACCGCATATTACTGATGAGATAAAGCGCCGCATGATCCTCCTGGGTCAAAGTGGTGACTTTGATGTTGTGATTACCGAAATTGGCGGAACGGTAGGTGATATAGAAAGTCTTCCGTTTATAGAAGCTGTACGTCAGTTGCAGTGGGAGCTACCGGAAGAAGATTGCCTCATCGTTCACCTAACCCTTATCCCATACCTGAAAGCTGCAGGAGAATTAAAAACAAAACCAACACAACATAGCGTAAGGTTGCTCAGCCAGGAAGGTGTGAGTCCGGACGTAATAGTATGCCGTACCGAGCGTCCGCTGAATGATGAAATAAAAAGAAAAATTGCCCTGTTTTGTAATGTAAAGGTGAATGCCGTAATAGAAGCCCGTGATGCCAACAGCATCTACGAAGTGCCGCTAAAAATGCTGCAGGAAGAACTGGATATCATCGTACTAAAGAAATTACAGATTAATGGTTACTCTGCACCGGAACTCACCAAATGGAGAGCCTTTCTAAGCAGGATGAACGCCAGTAAAACTGTGGTGAAAATAGGACTTATCGGAAAATATATAGAGCTTCAGGATGCTTACAAATCTATCTTGGAATCATTTGTACATGCCGGTGCCGAAAACCAATGCAAAGTACAGGTAGTAAACCTACATAGTGAGCACCTGGACGATACGAACATGAAGGAAAAGCTGGGAGAGCTGGATGCTTTGCTGGTAGCACCTGGTTTTGGCAAGAGAGGTGTAGAAGGAAAAATCAGGGCTGTGCAATATGCCCGTGAAAACAACCTGCCTTTCCTGGGCATTTGCCTGGGTATGCAGATGGCTGTAATAGAATATGCAAGAAATGTAATGGGCCTGGAAGGTGCACATAGTACCGAGATGGAGGAAGGAACGCCTTACCCGGTAATCGCATTGATGGACGAGCAAAAGAAAGTGAAAAACAAAGGCGGTACCATGAGACTAGGAGCTTATCCTTGTACCATAGTAGAAGGAAGTCTTGCCCATAAATTATATAATGATACTCAAATCAGCGAAAGACACAGACACAGGTGGGAATTTAATAATCAATTCCTTTCTGCATTTACTGAAGCAGGTCTTACGCCAAGTGGTATCAATCCCGGTAAAGGCCTGGTAGAGATAGTAGAAATAAAAAATCATCCATTCTTTATTGGTGTGCAGTATCACCCCGAGCTGAAAAGTACAGTGGAAAATCCTCATCCATTATTTGTTGGATTAGTAGCTGCCGCAAAGCAATATAGCGAGTGGAAAAAAGAAGCTGCCAAACCGCAACTTTCCAATCAAAATAAATAAGGCATGCAGAAGCTGAGCATGGACGAGTTGCAGCGCAAATCAGTAGACGAAGTAAAGTCTGCAGTAAAGAAACCGGTGATTGCTGTGCTGGAAAACATACGCAGTGCTTATAATGTAGGCAGTGTCTTCAGAACGGCAGATGCTTTTCTCCTGCAGGCTATATACATAACCGGGTACACTGCCTTACCCGGCCATAAAGAAATAAAAAAAACAGCATTGGGTGCAGAAGAATCGGTAGACTGGAAACATTTTCCGGCCGGAACCGATGCAGTGGCGGAACTTAAAGCTGATGGCTTTGAAGTTTTTGCCGTAGAGCAAACGACCGGCAGCCTCAAACTTAACGAAATCGATCTCTCCAATTTTAAAAAAATAGCTTTTGTTTTTGGCAATGAAGTAACAGGTGTAGAAGATGCTACTATTGCTGCCTGCGACGCCTGCCTGGAAATTCCGCAGTGGGGGATGAAGCATTCATTGAATATAGCGACAGCTGCAGGGGTGGTTTTGTGGGAAGCGGCGAAAATAAAGTGAATAACTAAAAGTGAGAAGTGAAAAGTTCTGATCATGTAGTGTTTTGTATTTTTTCTTTTCGGTTTGAATTATGTAAATTTCTTTTAAGTTTTTATAAGAAAAACATCACTTCCTGATTTTTACTCCCGTCTTGCGGTATCTTCGATTTTATCTCCCGCTTTACGCAATTTTCACTTTTCACTTTTCACTTTCAAATTTTCACTTTTTCTCGATTTCACTTAAACCCTACCCGGTATAGTTTTCAGTTTGTATTTTTATAAAAATTATAGAAATGGAAGAATTGGAGGGAGAAGGCATAAAGGAAATGATTACCAATAAGTTTAAACAGCTGAAGGAATGGCTAAAGCCTAACCCTAATGATAGTTTAGTAATCATTTGTTTGAAAATGATTTATAAAATAATCGCTGTTTTATTACTAATCGCTTTTTCTCCGGTTATTATTGCCATTTTAATTTTTGTCTTTTTTGCTGCATTGTAAAATTCTGAATATGTCCGTTTTACGCTCCCCGTTATTTATCATTTGCCTGGTATTGTTTATTATTCACCAGGTGTTGCAAAAAGTATATGGCCAGCATTATCCTCTAATCGACAATTATCTCGACAACCTGTTGGCCATGCCCGTCATTCTTTCTTTGTTTCTGGCAGAACGAATAGCCCTTTTCAAAAAAGGAAAAAATTATCGGCTTCCCCCTACAGACATTATCATTGCTACCCTATATATTATTTTAATAACTGAAATATTTTTCCCTTTATTGTCCAATAAATATTCAGCCGATTGGGCTGATGTTATTTTTTATTGCCTGGGGAGCGTCTTGTTTTATTTTACAATTAATAAAGCAGTTCGCACGGAATGAAGGGTGTAATTATTGAGTAAAAACGAAAATGAGTTCTCATTCCTTGAAGTTCTATTTAAGTGCCTGGCTTCTTTTTCCATTTTTTTGTTTTCTTTAAATAAGAGAGGCAGATTTGATAGAGCAGCGTATTAGAGATTAGTTTATGGCTAATAGTTTGCAACATTTGTGGGGATGCCTCGTACCTTTGCAGGACAGGTGTATAATTAATTTTTAACTATGTTCAACTTTTCACTCCCGCCTTGCGGTATCTTCGATTTAAACTTCTCACTTTAAACTTTTCACTTTAAACTTTTCACTTTCAACTTTCACTTCAAACTTTTCAGCATCAACTTAAAATCCTACCTCTCTTTAATCAAATTTTCTCACACGATCTTTGCTTTGCCTTTTGCTATCATCGGCTTTTTCCTGGGCATGGTAAAGAAGATGGAGTTCAATACTTTTTACAGCAGTAAAGGGAATATTTTTCAAATGGCTTTTTCGGCTGAGAACTCATGGTTCTATGTAAAAATATTCCTGTTGGTTCTGGCCTGTATGGTCTGTGCAAGGTCGGCTGCTATGGCTTTTAACCGCTACCTCGATCGGAGTTTTGATGCAAAAAACCCGCGGACTGCAATACGTGAAATACCGGCTGGTATCATTAAGCCAGGGAATGCATTGGCTTTTACTATTGTGAGTTGTGTACTGTTTGTTGCAGCTACCTGGTTTATCAATCCGCTGTGTTTCTATCTTTCTCCTGTAGCATTGTTCGTTATTTTATTTTACAGTTATACAAAACGATTTACTGCGCTTTGTCACCTTGTGTTGGGTGTAGGCCTTAGCCTGGCACCCATCGGTGCTTACCTTGCTGTTACCGGTTCCTTTGCTGTACTTCCGGTTATCTTTTCATTTATAGTACTTTGCTGGGTTAGCGGTTTTGATGTGATTTATGCCATGCAGGATGAGGGTTTTGACCGGGAAAATAAATTGTATTCAATCCCCGTGTGGGCAGGAAAGAAAAATGCCCTGAATATTTCTATCACGTTACATATAGTAGCAGCAGCACTCGTTTTATTTGCGGGTTATTACGGAAATTTCGGCATCTTTTACTGGATAGGTACGTTGGTATTTTGTGGTATGTTATACTACCAGCATTCCATCGTTTCTCATGAAGACCTGAGTAGGGTGAACATTGCATTCATGACTGCCAATGGAATTGCATCTGTTGTTTTTGCAGTTTTTGTTATTGCAGATATTATTTGGTGAGCATACCGGACGCCAATAAAAAAAGGGCACCAATACAGATGCCCCTTTTGTAACAAAATGTGTAAAATTACCTTTTAACCTGGTAAGAGCATATTACTAATATATCACCAATTGTTTTTTCTCTATAATAGATCCGGAAATAATTTCAACCAAGTAATTTCCGGCAATTAAACGACTAGTGTTTATTAGGGTTTGCTTTGCACCTTTATAGTTTTGGGCAATAACTAATTTTCCCGCTTGAGTATAGATATTAATCTGAGAAAATGTAAAATCCCCTCCTTCATCTGTTGAAGGAGGTGTTTTTGCACACACCGGGGGAGCGGGTTTACTACTCACCCCACCAATCCGGATTTGGCCATCAGCGGGATTTGGTGACATCGAAAAATACGGTTGAGTTTCACCAGTTCGGCTACAAGGATCGCCGCCACCATTACAGTTATGAGGAAGGAATGAGAAAATCAATTCAAATGTTCCGCACGAATTGGTTAATACCCCTTTCAAATATCTAGGTTGTGTAGTCAGCACATTAAATTGGAAATATGCTTTGTTTCCTGATTGATACCAATAAAATCCGCTTCCGCTTTGAGGGTAAACTTCACTCCATACCATATTACTCGCCCCTGTAGGAAAACCTTCCACATAATAATTGTTGTAACCTAAACAAACATAATTTATTGATCCTTCCGGATCATTTGCACGGTAGAGTTTAACTGGTTGGTATGGAGTAACACCATCAAAATATTGAATCCCATAAACTGGCGGTCCGACGAAGATTTCTTTTCTAATAAAAACATCAGCACCACAGGGATTTATAATATGTGCTATAAGAACAGCTAAACCTTGGGAAACCCCCGTTAAAGTGATAGAATTAACGCCTATTGAACCTTGAACAAAGTTTCCTTCTATTTCCCAGGTAAGCGTAGCCCCAGCAGGTGGTGCATTATCAATCGTGTATGTAGTAGACGCTGTTTCGCATAATGCATCATTGCCATTAATTTTAAAAGTGCAGATAGCGGGACAGCCGGCAGTACCTTTATCAATTTCTTCCGTGAGCCATTGTACATTGTCTGGAGTAAGAGAAACATGCCCTTGGTTGGTTTTGGGCATAAAATAACCATCAAAATAAATTTCTGAATTACAAAGAAGGTTACGGTTCAAAATATTTGTATTCCAATCAGCAACCGGGTTTTTAAATGCGGCAACACTTACGGATGGTATGAAACAATGCAGGGGTTTTACTGTTGTCCAAACTTGCTTTACTCCTTTATCTTTTAATCCAGCATAAATCCCTTCATACACTATCTGGGTAGCATTGTACACACTTCCTTGAACGGCATCCATGCTTCCCCTTAAATTTTGGTTAGTTAATGTTTTTACCCTTGTAATTACACGTATGAACGGAAATGAAAATCTTGTAATTGTGATCCTTGTTATTGCTATTCTTAATTGCTGATTATAAGAAGGCATAAAATTATCATACAATAAAAACACGTTAGGAATACCTAAGTATTTTCCTTCACCATGCAAAATTTCTACCCCGTCAGAATAAGTTTTTGTTCCATCACCTGCACCGTTGAGCAAGGTTACTTTGCGCAGATTTATAGGATAGCCGCCTGAGCCGGGCAAGCCTCCCGCCCGTACATTGGTGTAAAAAGTATTATGAAAGCTGGCAGTACTGTTTAAGCCATCCAATTGTTCTATAAGTAATTGCCGGGCAGCCGGGTTTCTGAACTGAGATTCGTATTGATCTTTTGCATCCTGATTTTGGCCATTGTACCCCAAAAGGTTTAGGTTTTCCTGTAGCGCCAGCGGAATATTTGCTCCATCATTCGGACTGTCAAAACTTATAAATTCCCGGGTATTGTGGTCCATACCCGCCACACCGAGGCTTTGCTGCTTCTCCATGTAGGCAAGTGCATACCGCGCTATCTGCCCACCCATGCTGGGGCCTACGATCACGAGTTTTTCCGTAATACTATTTGCTGCCAGTTGTTGGTTTAAATCCTGTATAAGTTTTACCAGCAGGAAGGCATTGCGCTCTATATAATCTGCACCACCATCTCTACGTACCTTATTGATGGTCTGCGTGGTGCCGTTTACCTTCACATTATTTGGCACATTTGTAGGCAGACCATTGATAGTAATTGGGTTACCTAATATTGGAAAATTAAGGATAATAACGTCATAATCTTTGTCTCGAAGGTCATCTCCTAATAATATCTCTGAACCAAGGAGGTTATATTTTAATTCAAAATTATAAATTTCAAACGTTTTTCTAGTATCTCCAGGATCAAAACCATCCAGAATAATAATTGGCTTTCTGAGAACCCGCTCACAATCGGTAGCAGTTGGAAATACTGTATGGTAATAGATATGGTAATCGGCAAAACTTATAGTGGCTTCCTGTTCATCATATCCTTGAAATGGTATCGTCGATTCTAGAATAACATCAAACGGGACACAAAGAGGACCACTAGGCTTAGCTGCTATGCTGCCCGTACTATCTACAAATATAGTTTGGTAGTTGGTATAACTACTAGCATCTGTATTTGTTATTATAAATCGAAGTATATTTTCTCCTGCTTGCGAAAAACTAATTGTCTGCGGTGTTCCGGTTAGGGGCACTGCATACGTAACAGAAGTATTAGTATTGAGAATAGAAATAGACTGCAAGGTTTTACCGGTATTGTTGTGCAGCAAAGCTGTGTCAAACTGTATGGTGTAATTTCTTCCATTTACTATTTGTTCATTACCCAGCGCCGCAAACGCCACTGATTTTGTAGAGTAAGGTAGCCCTTGATTATTGTCTGTTATAATTCCGTTTATCACTGAGCCTTCCGTCTTGCATTGCCAAAGTATCAAAATATGCAAAGCGATTTTGAAATAACAATAACGGGAGCTTTCCACTGTTTACAGCATCTTTATTATTTATATGCATGGCGTCATAACGGTGGGGCCTTTGCCCCGCATTTATTACACTTTCTTCTGCATCAAACCAAGCTTGGAAGAAGCGGGTGAGCGACAGTGTATCACTATTGCTCCATTCTTCCAAACCGCTCCAACCATAAACCCTGTCATATAACGTACCATACGGTATTCGGGAAGGAATCAGGCCTGTGGTAAGGCTGTCAAAGATTTGACTATAAGATCGCCCGTTTGGGTCTATTTCAATTTCTGTTTGAGCCTTACTTTCTTGCTGCGCTAAAAAACATATAGCTATGAATGCGATAATTTTATATATTTTTTTCATGAGTATTTTTTTTATTTATGATTTTATCTACCTGCATCAAATCGACCTTCCGTTATATGAATTATTTTTCCATTCCCATTTACTGCGTCCATCTCAAAAGTTCCAGATACGTACGTCCCAAAATTGCCAGGACTAAATGTTCCATCGAAATATTTAATCTTTACAAAACCGGTTGATGTTGTTGTAGTTTTATAAATATTGTTAGTGCCTGGCAGTGTACCATTGGAGTCATCTTGAAAAATTCCTTGATTAGGAAATTGGCTCAATATGCAATTTTTATTTAGTTCGAAACATTTGAATTGTAGAGAAATACTAAATTTATTATCGATAGCATTTACTGCATATAAATAAAATGTTGAATCACTTGAAATATAACTGTAAGCAACCTTTTGAGTCGCTAGCAATCCACCTTGACCTTTTGCAGTATATATCTTCCCATCTACCTTACACCCAAAGGTATAAGCGCCTGTATGCGTTTCCGGCGGCAGTTGCGGGCCTTTTTCTTCTTTTTTGCAACTGGCAGCACATAATATTGTACATAGAAGAATCAGTGCAGCAAGCTGCATTTTTATATTTTTCATGAAATGAAATTTAAAATTTTAAAAATAAATTTTTATAATCCTGGTATTTTACAATCATTATTTCGGGGGAAGTGTAGTTATTGTAAAAACCGTATTGCGTATGCAGTGACTAATGCTTCTGTCGCTGCGGTTGGCTTTTTGTGTTTGGGGTTTTAGCATGGTGGGTAATTAATGATTAAATGTAAGTTAATAACTTGTACAAGTATTATTATTGTATTGAGCGCATGTTTTCTTTCTCATAGAAACAGTCTTTGGAAACATGCTATAAACTAAGAAATAATTCAATGATAAGTTTAGTTACTTCAACAATCAAGTTATATAAAAACGGTAAACATTGCTTTTATGACTGCTAATGGAATTGCTTCAGTTGTTTTTGCAGTTTTTGTTATTGCAGATATTATACCAATGTGATTTATAAAATATGCCAATATTTTAGAAATCTTACAGTGGTAAATGCCGATGGTATCAAAATAATTGTACAATTAGGCGCAGCCGATCCGCCGCGGCGGAGACAATATATTTTGTCATTTCGGTATTATTTGGTGCGCTTTGCCAGACCCCGATAAAAAAAAGGAAACCTTTCGATTTCCCTTAGTAAAATGAGGTGTTGAAATTTATATTATTTCGCACGTTTGATTGTGCATCCTACGCTCTTGCTTTCCTTTACACTGATATCTTTTCCGGCTTTTAATTCCATCATAGCTTCTGCAAGGTGCTGCCTGGAAACCTCTCCTGCATTTGATGGATTATCATCAATAGCGCCATGGTAAACCAGTTTCATATTCTTGTCAAAAAGAAAACATTCTGGTGTACGTGTAGCACCAAATGCATCTGCAATTTTACTTCCTTCATCGATCGTGTATGGGAAAGCATAACCCTGCTCTTTAGCATAATCTTTCATAGCCGCATAGCTGTCTTCGCTGGTACGCTGACCTTCATTGCTGTTGATTAGGATAGTACCAATCTTAAGGCTTAGTGCATGTTGTGCGGCAGCTATTGTTCTATCCTGGTTCTTGATCACATAAGGACAGGTATTGCACGAAAACATAACCAATAAACCAGTTTCACCAGCTGCATTTTTCAGGCTGATGTCTTTACCCATAGCATTTTTCATTACCACATCTTTCATGGGTAATTCTCCACCAATCGGCAAAACATCAGCATACATAAACCCAAAGGTTACGATTGCTGCAAATGCCAATGCAATTAATTTAAAAGAATTTTTCATTGTTTTTTTAATTTAAAATTAGTCAAAAATAAATAGCCGCAGCGTTAAATGACTGATTTTATGGCTGCATCATCATCTTCATTTTTAGGAGGATTTTTATCGAGATATATAATTCCCACATTCATTTCGAAACCAATCAGTATGGCGAGCGAATTAATAAAAATTAATGCCATTACCATCATAATAGTACCTATCGCACCATATAATGCATTATACCTTCCAAAGTTATTGACGAATAATGCAAACCCTCCTGAGGATAGTAAACTTAAAAAAGTAGCCACTACTGCACCCGGAGAAAAAAGACCCCATCTCTTTTGTACTGCAGGGCCATATTTGAACAAAAACGCTATGCTGAAAAACACCAGCATGATGATGAGTACCCAGCGACTGTATACAATTACCTTTTTCAGGTTGTCATTGGAAACCAACATATCCAGGATCTTTCCCTGCATGATTAACAGGAAAACATATGTAATCAGTAAACCAAAAAGCAAAGCTGTCAGTTTTATCGCAATCCATCTTTTTATCAATCCTTTTCGTTCTTTAAAGCCCTGGTAATCTTTATTAAAAGAACGCATTAAACCCATAACGGCATTGGAAGCAAAGAATAAAGTAAGTAGGAAACCAAAAGAGATCAGGCCCACTTTTGGAGTGTCTATTAATGTATCAATAAAGGAGATAATATCCTTATTGTGCACTTTTGCCGGAATGATATCATAGATCAATTCATGTAACTGTATTTTCAGGCTATTTTTCGGAATAAAAGGGACAATTGGTATTAGGGTAAAAAGAAATAACAAAGAGGGTGGTAATGCCATTATTGTATTATAAGAAATTGCTGCAGCTCTCTCCAACAGGCCCTGCCAGTTCAGCTGCTTTTTAAACATCTTTAATACTTCGTACACAGAGTTACCACCCGAGCCGGGCATTTTCCATCCTTTTGATTTGCGGAGCAAATACGGGAATGGTGTATAATTCCAAATTATTTTTTTTATTTTCTTCTTCAAACCAATATTATTGAATACTATCTTTTTTCTGCCGGGCTAATATAAGACTATCCAAAGCTAGTTGATAGGCACGTGCAAACTTTTGGTGATCGGCATATGAAGTTGCAAAATTTGAATATCCATCAAAGCTGGGCTTCGCTACAAAATAAATATAATCAGTCTCTGGCGCATCTAAAACTGCGTCAATAGTATTAATACCAGGCGTAGCGATAGGTCCCGGCGGAAGCCCGTTATTACGGTAAGTGTTATAAGGTGAAACTACGTCAAGGTATTTCTTGTAAATTCTTTTGAGGCTAAAATCTTTCATGGCGTACTTGATCGTTGGATCCGCCTGCAGCCTCATGCCTATTTTTAATCGATTGAGGTAGGTGCTGGCAATCAGTAACCTGTCTTTTTGTTTGTTAGTTTCTTCCTCTACAATACTCGCCAGTGTATAAACCTGTTGTTCGTTCAAACCTTTGTCTGCAGCTTTTTTTATTCTTTCATCCGTCCAGAATTTATCGTGCTCAGATTTCATTCTTCCGAGAAATTCACTCGTATTGGTATTCCAACTGATATTGTAAGTATTTGGAATGATCAAGGTCATTACTGTGTTGGTATCTACACCAAATTTATTTAATGAATCCTTGCTATTTAGAAAACGAATAGCATCAAGAGAATCAATTTCAAAATTTTTATACAATTTGTTGGCAAGGTCATTTTTTGTACGCAGTTTGTTGATCACCAACTTCAGAGGAGTTTGTTTCCCATTCCGCAACATGCGCACAAGCTTTATTAAACTGATCCTTTTATCTATGAGGTAGCGGCCGGGTTTAATATTTTTATTTAGTTCAAGTTGGGTTGATAATTTATCAAAGAAAAATCCGCCAGAGATGATATTTTCTTCTATTAATTGTGTTTTCAACTGTTCAAAACCAGTACCGGTCCTGACATAGAGATATTTTCCTTCAGGAGGATTTACTACAGGACCAAATAAATTGTAACCGATCACAATTACTACAAGAAGTACTATTACGATCATTATTCCCAAAAGTCTTTTCATATTTTATAAGGCTATTTGCCGAAGATATTAAACAAATAAGAGGTTTCAATATTGTTACAAAATCTGAAGTTTACGCACAAATAAAATGCCCTGCCGGTAAAGCAGGGCATTTTAAATAACATCAGTTGAAATGATTAATTACCATCTGGCACAGCAGTTCCAGGCATTGGAACTGTAGGAGATGCAGGAGCAGGTTGCTGGTTTGCAGGAATAGATGTTGGCATATTGTCAATCATCTTGTCATTTATATTTCCGGAACCATCTTTTGGGATAAAAGCCGGCGACATAAGACAAAGCAAAGCAACGATAGCACCAAAGACCCAGGTGCCTTTTTCAAGCACATCATTCGTTTGTTTTACACCCATCAACTGGTTGCCAAAACCTCCGAAAGTACCGGAAAGTCCACCACCTTTTGGATTTTGAACAAGAACAATAAGTCCCAGTATCACTGAGGTAATGATGATTAAAACGCCGAATAAAGCTAACATGGAGTATTTGTTTTGTTTTTGTAAATGCTAAAGGGTATTCCCTTGCAGTTCATTTATTTTGGCTGCAAAGAAACTACTTTTATCGGGATTGAGCAATTTTAATTTTTCATAAATTTCTATTGCTTTTGCAGGTTTTCCCTGTATCAAATGAGCCTCTGCCATTGCTTCTGTAACCACTTCTGCTTCCTGGTTGCTTTTTTCCGCCAGCTTAATGATTTTTTTTTCAGTATTACTATCTGTGGCGGGCAACTTTGCTTCATTTAATTTCTTCATGGTTTGTAGCCAGGCTGTGAAGCTTTTTAATTGTTTGCCCAGTTTGTCTTTAGGCTGCATTTCATCTGTTATCCTGATACCTTGTGAAGCAAAATAATCTGAAGTATGAAGTGGTTCAAACAATAGCGGACCCTGGGCTGCTTCATTTTCACGGGGAAGCGGGATAGAGGCCAATATGTTTTTATTCTTTTCTTCTTCGTCGATATTTTCGTGCTGAACTTCTTCCGGACTTTCCGCTTCAATCGTTTGTGCTGCTGATATATCTTCTTTTTCTTCCTGAAGATCAGAAGTCATTTTTGGCACTTCTGTAACCGTAATAACTTCCTCTGTATTGGTCTCCCCGTTATCGGTGCTTACAATTTTCTCTTCTTTTGGAGGTAATGAAGTACTCACTTCTTCTTCCTCTTTATTTTGTAAAAATGCAAGTTGGTAAGGAGAAAAATGTAAGGCAGTTTTCCTGGCCTGTACTTTCCATGCGTCTGAATCTACAGGAAGTTCCTGTAGCAGGCAGTAATGTGCAGCTGCAAAAAATGGTTGTTCTTTAGTGATCTTTTCTAGTTGGGAGATCCTGTCTCCCTGCGGCAGATGACTAAAAAGTTGTTCAAAAACATTTGCTGTCATAAAATTCATTTACCAGTTACTGAAAATTTTATTGAAAATATCTTCAATGAGGTCAGAAATCATTTTACTCGTCAGGCTTATTTCTGCCTGTGACAATGATTGTGTGGCAGGAAAAGGGTAGGTCCTCACAATATCGGCTTCCTGGTTTTTTGTTTCATCCAGTGTATTTTTAAAACTGAGGTGAAAGCCTACATTAAGCCTGTTTCCGCTGGACTGATTATCAGTGATGGCAACTGTAGTGACATAATATTGACTAATATATCCACTGATATCATAATGTGCATCATCTGTATTTACCTGTTTTAACCTTGTGGTATTCCTGATCTTCTGTTTTAATTGCTCTGTAAGTTGTGGGGACATTTGTGTGTTTACATATTGAGCCTTATTCTCCAGGTAATTTACCCTAAAGGTTTTTACCTCCAGCGGAATAGGGGAAATGTCTTTAAAGCCATATTTACAGGAAGCATAATTAAACAAAACACCGATGCTTAGCAGCAGGATAATCTGTAAAAAAGAAAGTCGTTTTGTACGCATAATAGGTTGTGTGAAAAACCTGAAATTAGTGGAAAGTTTGAGAAATTTCTGTTATCATAAATTCTCAATGTCGTACTCCTTTAGTTTACGGTAAAGGGTTCGCTCACTAATACCAAGGTCAGAAGAAGCATCCCTTCTTTTGCCCCTGTGTTTTTTTAATGCTTTTATGATGAGTTCCTTTTCTTTATCTACAATACTTAAGGATTCTTCCACTTCTTCATGCTGATGAATGCCATTATTTTCGTTGGAATGCAGCAGCACAGAATTCTGACCTGCAGCATAATTAGGCTGATTCTGTGGTAACTCCCTCATGTTATTTGGATCCTTTGCATACATGCCCGTATGATTGCCCATATTATAACCTGCAGAACCGGGATTTTGTAGCAGGTCATAAAACATTTTCTTTAGTTCTGTCACATCTTTCTTCATATCGAAGAAAAGTTTGTATAATATTTCTCTTTCATTGGCAAACTCGGTCTGGCTCACTGCTCCCGAACCCCCGGCCAACATAGGTAACCTGTTGAAATTATGTTCGGGCAGGAAGGCTTTCATTTGCTCAGCATCCAAAGATTTATCTGTACTCAGCACAGAAATTTGTTCTGCTATATTCTTGAGCTCACGTACATTTCCGGGCCAGGGGAAGTTCTCTAACATAGACTGTGCCTCAGGAGTAAGTTGAACAGAATTTGCCTTGTACTTGTCAGCAAAATCGCTGGCAAACTTTCTGAACAAAAGAAATATATCCTGCTTTCTTTCCCTCAGTGCCGGAACTTTAATAGGGACAGTATTTAACCTATAATAAAGATCTTCCCGAAAACGGCCATTGTTGGCCAGTTCCAGCAGGTCTTTGTTTGATGCTGCAATAACCCGTACGTCAGTCTTTTGCACTTTACTGCTACCAACACGAATGTATTCTCCTGCTTCCAGCACCCGTAGCAAACGGGCCTGTGTGCCCAGCGGCAATTCTCCGATCTCATCCAGGAAAATAGTCCCACCATTTACTGTTTCAAAATAACCTTTGCGGCTATCTACCGCACCGGTAAATGAACCTTTTTCATGACCAAACAATTCTGAATCTATCGTTCCCTCCGGGATAGCGCCGCAGTTTACTGCTATGAATGGATTGTGCTTTCGGGCAGAAAGCGAATGGATGATTTGAGAAAAAGCCTCTTTACCTACACCACTTTCACCGTTTATTAAAACACTGAGGTCGGTATTAGCTACCTGTACAGCAACCTGCATGGCACGATTGAGCTCAGGAGAATTTCCAATAATGCCAAACCTGTTCTTTATAGATTGTAACTCCATACAAATTTTTTTATCATTTTTCTATCACTGTTCCAAGCAATGTGCCTGAAGTGCAGTTCATAATTTTTACCGAAACATAATCTCCCTTCTTCAGCGTTCCTTTGGCAAACACCACCACTTTATTATTATCAGCACGGCCAAAAAAATCAGCTTCGCTTTTCTTGCTTGTTCCTTCTACCAAAACTTTAAAAGTTTTTCCCAGGTCCCTCTGCATACTCTCTAATGAATGCTGGCGGTACACGTCTACAAGCTCCTGCAGGCGACGTTTTTTAGTTTCCAGCGGCACATCATCCGTTAACTTTCTTTCTGCAAGTGTTCCCGGTCTTTCGCTGTAATAGTAGAGATAAGCCAGGTCGTATTTACAGTAATCAAAAAGACTGATACTTTCCTGGTGATCTTCTTCTGTTTCCGTACAAAATCCTGTGATCATGTCAGTACTCAGGCCGCAATCAGGGATCAATTCTCTTATCCTGTCTATTTTCCCCAGGTACCATTCACGGGTATAAGTTCTGTTCATCAATTTTAGAACCCGGCTATTACCACTCTGCACCGGCAGGTGAATGTAGTTACAGATGTTGTCGTATTTTTTTATAGTAAATAAAACTTCGTCAGTAATATCTTTTGGGTGAGAAGTAGAAAAACGCACCCTGAGCAATGGAGAAATTTGCGCCACCATTTCCATCAGCATGGCAAATGTGATAGTCTCTTTTCCTTCTTCTATCCAATGGTAGCTATCTACATTCTGACCGAGTAAAGTCACTTCACGAAAGTCTCTTTCAAAAAGATCCCGGCATTCGTCTACGATACTGTAAGCGCTCCTGCTTCTTTCCCGCCCACGGGTAAATGGAACAACACAGAAAGAACACATATTGTTACAACCCCTGGTAATACTTACAAAGGCAGTCACTCCGTTAGAGTTAAGCCTTACGGGGGAAATGTCAGCATAGGTTTCTTCCCGGCTCAGCAAAACGTTTACGCCTTTTTGTCCGCTCTGGGCCTCTCCTATAAGGTCGGGCAGGCTCCGGTAAGCATCTGGCCCCACTACAATATCCACGAGTTTTTCCTGCTCCAGGAAAACTGCTTTCAACCTTTCTGCCATACAACCTAACACACCAATTACAGTTCCCGGGTTTTGCTTTTTATATTGTTTAAATTCTGTGAGTCTTTTTCTTACGGTAATCTCCGCTTTTTCCCTGATGCTGCAGGTATTTATCAGGATGAGGCTGGCCTGAGATGGGTCTTTGGTGGGGAAATAATTTTCTGCCTGTAAGATAGAAGCAACGACTTCGCTATCCGAAAAGTTCATGGCGCAACCATAACTTTCTATATAAAAATAATTAGGTTCTGCTGCTGATGGAGACAATGCTGTAAAATATGCCTCTCCCTGCCTGGCTTCATCATGTAATTTCGTTGCTAATAATTCCTCCATACTGGTTAACTCCTGTTTTATTTTATCCCGATCCCAAACTGATTTTTTAGAACGGGATGCAAATATAATTTAAAATATATCGATATGACAGGATGTCGGATTTTATCAGGAGATTAACCTGCTTAATAAATAAAAAGACCATGACGGTGAGGTCATGGTCTTTGGATTTCTCTATATAAATACTTAGAATATTCTAAGAACGCCAAAACCTATCCTGTTTTCATTCTTAGATGCAGAATAAGATACCTGGAAGGTCGCAAAATTAAAAGGGGAGATGATCACACCAGCACCATAGCCTGAATGCCAGGTATTACTGTCTTCTCCATCCAGCCAAACCCTTCCCACGTCGTAATGAGCAAATATTCCTGCACGTCCATTAAAGATCCAGCTCTTTACCGGGAAAATATATCGTAGCTCATTCTGATCGTAAACACTGCTGTTTCCATAAAAACGATTCCTTTCATAACCCCTTACAGTTTGTGCATTTCCTATAATATTATATTGGTAGAATTCCGGAGTTCCACTCAGCGAATTTGCTCCCGGTTTTATGGCCACACTAAATCTTTTACTCAACGGGATGTAAATATTTGCTTCCAGGCCGTATTTCCAGACATACCTGCTGCTGTTGTCAATGTTTATTACATAATCTGTATTGGCAAGAAATGCAAAGCCTTTTGTAGGAAGGGTTGAATCATTAATATTCTGATAAACGTAGCCAAATTCTCCACCTGCAAAACGTTTTGTTTCAAACGTATTAGGGACATTCAGGGCTGGGACTTTAGAAAGAAATCTATCTGTATCTTCAATTATTTTGAACGTTTGAAACAACCCATTGAAAAATATTTTTTGCTTGTTGTTGAACACACGATCAAAACCCAGCTTGCCGGAAAATTCCCTGCTGCGGTAGCGATAAAATGTACGATCATTAAAAGGCCTGATAGATTCATTTCCTATACCAAAGAAATTAGACCATCTTATGTCATCATAATTAGCGAAGGTATTCAGGCTCCATTTACCCAGCAATTGATTAAATCGGTTTTTGTACATATAGCTAAAAGCATCTTGCTGAATGGAATATTTGATATCTACATCCTGGCGTAATCCGTAAGGGTGTTTTCGCCACTGAGATTTTTGATGAACATATTTTAAGCCTACAAAAAGCCTGTCTTCATTACTAAAGAAAGCTATCGGGTAAATTTTGGAAATACTTGGTTCAAACCAATCGTACTCATAAGTATGTATAGATGAGTCTTTGCTCAGGTGAAGATTGGTCTCTGATCCTTTTACAAATTGATTATCGTAATTATCATAAATAATAGTACGTCTCCCGTTTCTTTTTATCCTGGAACTGTCTATATAAATGTCTTTTTGGGGTCCTCCAATCAAACGAAATTTTATACTCTTATTTACGTCTCCTTTTATATGCCATTTGTCATCTCCATCTATACCAAAAATCCTGATTTCTTTGGTTTGCCTGTTATCGAAAATACGGTGGTAGACAGGATTGCTTTTTACATTTCCTTTATTAGTGATCTTATATATAGTTACTTCTGTACTTGTATCGCTGAGCCTGTTGATGTCTACGTAATCGTTTTTCTCAGATAATGGCAGAGAGACTTCATAGTTCAGAAAAAGAAAATATTCACGGGCATATTTCACTAGGTCATCTCTTCTTTTTTTCAGTTTGTCTGTTATGAGTTTACCGGAGATAGGGTAGACTTCCGGGGGCATTTGTTTTACAGCATCATCTATTACAGCATCGGTTAGATGCCCTTGCAGCACACGGGCTATATTTTCCCATTCTGATAAATTGAGCTCTGTAGTAAACCTCCGGTCAAGGTGCCGTGCGGGAAAATTAAATTTTTCTATGTCTTTAATTTTGTAATCAAAACTCTGCAAATGATCAGCGTTTGCTGTTTTAATAGCCCTGCGCAAAAGAAACCCATCGAAAACAGAAAAGGCATTATCCCTGTCCCTTGGAATGGGTTTATATAAAGTTTTTTTGCCGTTTTTAAATGTGGCCCACCTCCATTGATCCTCATGGCGGCCCCAGTCGCCAATGAACATATCGAACAAACGTGCCTTTACAAAATCGTATTGATCAATCACATCATCATTATCCTCCAATGTATTTTCCATCATTTTCGCCGTACTAACAATGTTTTTAGAATTGCCAAAATTTTCTTCTATGCTCCAGTTTTCATCGGGTCTTTGCTCAAATGTATAAGCCAAATTTCCCATGCTGTCGTTGTAAATGCCTAAAGCTTTTTGTTTTGGTACATAATAAAGTTTTGGTGTAGCATGAAAAATATCTGCAGCCTTTGCCAATGGGGCAACAATTAGTACAGCATAAGGATGCGCTAAGGTTACCTGGTCGTTTGCCATTGCTTCTACAAATGTTCCTTCTGCAATCGAAGGGAGCGCTTTACCAAATGATTTATCCAGGCTGCGGAGTACATACTCTCTTTCATTTTTATCTCTGACCCTGAGTGATTTGGTCTGCCGTCCGCCACCTAATTTGTAGACTGTTAGTCCTCCATTTAATGTATCAAGATACACAATGGGCATACGCACAGGTGTATGCCATTCCTTACGGTAATGTTCGCCCCAGAGAAATTTGTAAAATTTATTCTTGTAATAGGATTCGGAAGCAGGCAAAACAACTTCTGTAGAATCAGTTTGCTGCGCAAATGAGGGGGATTGAATAAAAAATATTGTAAAACACAAGAGCAGAAAATGCTTTTTGAAAGTCAAGGTCATAATAGTGATTAATGTAAACAAAGCCAAAGGCAGTGTAGTTATACTGTATAAAGGATACATCAAAACCGTGCCACCCGACAATTATATACGGCAAAAAATGCTATTTCGTTGCTGAAAACTATTATTACCTCTTTTTCCAGCCCGTGAAAAAGAATTCATCAAAAAAATAAACTAAAAATCCAGCTCAGATAATCACTAAGCGTAATATTTTCTACAGTTAATTGGTTTTTTCTGCATCTGACAAAGGAAGCCGTGAGGCGAGCCAGGTGTCTTTAATGGGAGAGGGCCAACTGGTTTCCAGTAAATGCTTAGTAGGTATGGTATTATTAAAATATAATGTCTCTCCATCGATATGGCCATTCTTAGCAGCATAATCCAGTTGGCTAAGGGGCAATACTTCGATTTTGTCTTTTACCACAAATGCCAGCAATTGCCTGTCGAACAATTGAACCTTATACTTAAGCTCAATTTCTTTGATCAGCCGCACAGAACCATCAGTACTACATCCGCTCACACCTGTTGCAGTTTCATCTGCCATTAGCACAATAAATCTTCCGTAAAAAAGGGTTGCAAATCCTGTCACTATTGCGCCATGACTTTTCCAGTTGGCTACAAAGTCTTTAAAGATTTTCTCCAATTCCAACGCTTCTGATACCATAAACAAACGACTGCTTTGGTATATCCATACCCTTGAATCAGGCGCAAAGTCTTTCGGTAAATGTTCTTTTATATCAATCATGATTATTCATTTTCAGGCAAGTGCTTCGGCCACTAACTCGGCAATATCTTTTACCTGGACTTCGTTTTCTTTTTCTTCATTTTTCACACCATCAGTGAGCATGGTGTTGCAGAATGGACATGCTGCAGCAATAATCGTAGCACCGGTTTCCAATGCTTCTTCTGTTCTCTCAATATTTACCCTAACTGTTCCTTTTTCTTCTTCTTTAAACATTTGAGCACCACCGGCACCACAACACAATCCGTTGCTGCGGCATCTTTTCATTTCCACAAGCTCTCCGTCCAATGCTTCCAAAACTTTTCTCGGAGCTTCATATATATCGTTGGCCCTGCCGAGGTAGCAACTGTCGTGGTAGGTAATTTTTTTTCCCTTAAATACTCCATTTTCTTTCATCACAATTTTGCCTTCATCTATCAGGCTTTGCAAAAAAGTTGCATGGTGTATCACTTCATAATCACCACCGAGTTTTGGATATTCATTTTTAAAAATATTAAAACAATGAGGGCAGGCAGTCACTATTTTTTTTATACCATAACCATTCAATACCTGCACATTCTGGTAGCCCATCATCTGGAACATAAATTCATTTCCAGCTCTCCTTGCAGGATCCCCGGTACACATTTCCTCTTTGCCTAAAATGGCGTAATTGATATTTACTTTATCCAGTATAGTAACAAATGCTTTAGTAATTTTTTGTGCCCGCTGATCAAAACTACCGGCACAGCCTACCCAAAATAAAATCTCGGGAGCTTCGCCTGCAGCTGTTTTTTCTGCCATTGTAGGTATATGCATATCTTCTGTTTGTTAGAGGTGCAAAGTAAATACATTTTAGATGGAAAACCGGAAGCTGGTAAGCTAATCAGCAATTTTTGCCATTTAAAAAGGTTTTCCATGAGTTTGTTTAATGATCTTATTCACCACAAAAGGGAATAATTTTAAAATACCAATAAATAAATTGGTCACTGATTTTTTACCAAAAAACCGCTGTATCAATCTGCCGGTTTGTAGTCTTTTCTTAAAATATTTGTTCCATTCTTTTTGGTAATGATTTTCCATCTGTGCCCGTGAAATTTTACCTGAAAGAAATTCATTCGCTATTGCTGAAAATAAAGAAGCACTGTGCATAGCCATGCTCATGCCATTTCCGCAAAGCGGCGTAATCATTCCTGCCGCATCTCCCAGCATGATCACATGATCCTGTATCAAAGATTTCTGTTCGAAAGAAACCTGCGATATAGTAACAGGTTGGTTGTCCAATTTGTTAACCGAGGAAAATATTTTTTTAAGCTGAGGATTTTCTGACAAAATATTTCTTTCCATTTCCTCCATATTATTACCTGAAGCTTTCAGGTTTGCCGCTGTAGTAAGGTAGCAAAGACAATAGTTTCCTGCTTCTATCCTGGAGATGCCGCAATAGCCATCTTTAAAATTGTGGAGAGCGATCTGCTCTGCAGGGAGATCTGCAGTCACATGATATTTCACCCCGATATAATTATTCAATCCTTTTTTTTGTGCCGCAATGAAAGGTCTTTTCCAGGCAACATCCAGGTTGCTTCTTTTACCAAAAGCAGCCGTACAAATGGTGGATCTAAATTTCCCGGCAGTAGTATCTGAGCCGAAAATATTATTTTCAAAATCAACTGAGAAAACTTTTGTGCCATCATAAATTTTTACACCAAGGCCTTCAGCAATTTTCTTTAATTCATTGTCTAACCAATACCGGCTTATACCAAATCCTCCCAGCGGGAGTTTTTGTCTTAATTCCTTTCCTGAAGGCGAAGTGATCAATAGTTCTGTAATAATTGGAAGATCCATTTCAGCTAATGGCATGCCTAGTCTTTCCAGGAAACCATAACTCTCCAGGCTAATGTATTCCCCGCAAACTTTGGTGAAAGGATATTTTTCTTTCTCAAATAACACAACAGTTCTTTGCTGTTTTGCCATCAGGATAGACAGGCTGAGGCCTGCAAGCCCGCCACCAATAATGGCTACGTCATATGTAGCCTGCTCAATCATGCTTATAAGAAATTAAATGCCTGAAAGCCCATTGCCATTGTATTGTAGCTTTTTGCAATCCGCTGTTGCTAATTATATTTTCCCATTCCTGTTTCAAAAAACCTCTTGCCACAGATAACGGGGCATCATTTTTTACCAGGTAACTTCCAGAGAAAATTGATGTCAGCCATTT
>JBBQYS010000017.1:0-34258 GCA_038208485.1 Chitinophagales bacterium | reverse complement strand
TCTGTCAGCAGCGAATAAATAAGCATCGGAAACGAAACGATTAAAATATCAATCCCCATAGAGTCCCGGCTGAAACCATTTATTTCTCCGTAGAGGATCATTTTCATCACGAGCATATAAATGATCATGAGGCAAAAATCTATGCCATAGGCCAAAAGCCTTTTGGGGAATGGAGCCAGCTCAAATTCCAGCTCAATATTAAAAACAGTATCTATATGGATAGTCGGCATTGGGTTGCAATTTAAGCCTTCGTTGCGTGAAATTTAAAATGGATTTTTTTATTGTAGAAAAAAACGGCAACTTGTAAAGGCTACCAGCAGATGCATTATGAGAGAAGCGATGTTCATTAAAAAAAACAAGGATAAGTGGGACACTTATCAGCATACCCAACCAGCATCGCCGGATGAACTTGAAGAACGTTTTACGACACTCATAGATGATGTTTCTTATGCCAAAACGTATTATCCAAAAAGCAAACTCAGCAATTGGATCAACGGATTGGCTGCTTCCATCTACCAGGATATTTACCAGAATAAAAAAGAGAAATACAGCCGCATCTTCACTTTCTGGAAGTATGACCTGCCTTTCCTGTTTAAAAAATACCACCGCATTTTTTTATTCACTACAGTGGTATTTGTTGCGTTTGTACTGATCGGTGTGATCGCATCTAAAAGTGATCCGCTGTTTATCAGGAGCATTCTCGGAGACAGGTATGTAGATATGACGGAAGCAAACATCAGCCGGGGAGATCCTTTTGGGGTGTACAAGGACCAGCATCCTTTTACCATGTTCATCACCATTGCATTCAATAATATCAAGGTAGCCTTTATCACTTTTCTTACCGGTCTTACCCTGGGCATATTTACAACCAAACTTTTGTGGGACAATGGAATGATGCTGGGTTCTTTCCAATACATGTTCTTTGCAAATGGGCTGGGCATAAAATCGGTTTTGGTGATTTGGGTACACGGTACGCTGGAGATATCAAGTATAGTGATAGCAGGTACTGCAGGTTTCATTATTGCAAATGGCATCCTGTTCCCCGGTACATTTACCCGGCTGGAATCTTTTAAACGTGCCATGAAAGATGCAGCTAAGATCATGGTGGCGCTGATCCCGTTTTTCATAGTAGCGGCTTTTTTAGAAAGTTATATCACCCACCTGATGAGTGCCCGTTTTGATGGCGAGAGCGCAGTGTTCCTGCCGGTTTGGGCCAGTGTACTCATTTTGGCTGTGTCATTCTTATTTATAGTTTGGTACTTTGTGTGGTGGCCTATAGTTTTACACAAAAGAGGTTACAATCCCGAAAGAGAAGATACCATCACACGTTTCATGAAAGCTAATGCTTAAAAAACTTTTTCCTTTACTCTTATTATTATTCCTGGCTGTCGCTGCAATGGCACAGGAAGAAGTGCAGGCACCCGTGCGTGATTTTGATGATGAAATTTATGAGGATACTGTTACTTCTGTGATATCATCTTATGATGAATTACAGCAAAATGAAAATAATTATCTACCAACTGATACTACTGAGCATACCCATTTTGTTTCTATCCATGCGGATAGTATTCAAAACTGGAAAGTCCACCCAAAATACAATGCAATCAGGAACCTGGACAGCCTGCTGAAGGACTGGCAAAAAAAAGAAACTAAAGACATGGAAGTGTCTAAACCATCACATTCTTTCTCCTTCTTCAACAGTAATATCATCAGGATGATATTATGGTTCCTCGCCATTTTATTTGTAGGGTATATTGTGTACAAGCTGGTGCTGAACAAAGGCATCTTTACAAGAGAGCCCAAAAGCTTACAAGTGGATGAAAACCTGACCGAAGACGAACGTTTTCTGCAACAGGATTTTGATGCACTCATTCACCAGGCGTACAAGATGGGAGACCTGCGCTTGGCCGTGCGTTATCAATTCCTGAAAACACTTGAGGTGTTAAACGGCAGAAGCCTCATCAGTTTTAGCATAGACAAAACCAACATGAAATATTATTACGAGCTGCCGGAATTATATAAACCTGAGTTTTTGCAACTGACCAAATACTATGAATATGTATGGTATGGCCACCTGCCTGCCACCAAAGAAATGTATGAACCAATTGGAAAAGCTTTTAATGAATTCCTGAAAAAAGTATAAGCCTGAAAAACTTCTTTTACCATATTATTCTTTTCTTCCTCGTAGCCTGTATAGCAAGCTGTGACAGCGATACAGGCCTGCCTGACCTGCGGGATGATTTCCTGTTTGACAGTAACCGACCCCTTGGTGCAAGTGTAGCCTATCAAATGCTGCAGGAAGCTTACCCTGACAAATATTACCAGCAGAAAAAACAAGGTTTTTCTGATTTGAATTATGAAATAGAAGACAATGCTTCATTGTATTACATGACAGGAAAAAACCTTTACCTGAATGAACTCGAGGCTGAGGATATGATGAGTTTTGTACAACGTGGAAATACTGTTTTTCTATCTGTTAGAAATATTGATACAACGTTGCTGGAAAAAATTGGCATTACGCAAATGAGTGTTCCGCTTTATTATGAAGCGGCTCCTTTTCAGTATGCTGATACAAAAGTGAGGTTGTCCTCCAGTGAGTTTGATGGGGTGGATACCAGTTTCAGTTATTTTTATTTTCCTTTTTTGAATTCCTTTTTTAAGACAGAAGCGCCTCATGTAAGGGTACTGGGTTATAATAATTTTGGCGCTCCTAATTTCCTTGTTTATTATACGGGCAAAGGAAAACTTTACCTGCATGGTGATCCACGTGCGCTGAGTAATTATTTCCTGTTGCACGACAACAATGCAACTTATTTTAAACAAGTATTGGCCTTGCTGCCAGCTAAGCCTGAGCATATTTATATAGATGATTATTACAGCCGGCAAACTTATAAACCTGCACAGAGGAAGAGTTCTCTCTTTGGTTTTATCTTTGATAATCCCCCGCTGCTATGGGCCTTTTTAATATTGTCAGGCAGTTTCCTGCTGTACATTTTCATGAATGGAAAAAGAAGGCAGCGCATCATACCGATAAAAAAGCCGGTGACAAATGCGACCGTTTCTTTTACCGAAGCCATAGCCGGCATTTACCGGAAAAATAAAGACAATAAAAATATTGCAGAAAAAATGATCACATATTTTTATGAAGATATCAGGACCAGGTACTTCATCAGCACTGCAAAATTAGACCAGGATTTTATGGAAACTTTGAGCAGGAAAACTGGAAATTCCCTGGCAGCCACAAAGGATCTTTTTTATATCATGAAGATGATACAGGACCTGGATGAAGTGTCGGACGAAATACTGATGGACCTTAATCATAAATTGCAAAACTACAAACAAGCCTAAAAAGCAGGAAATATGGAAGAAGAAATAATGCAGCAAAGTACTAGTATACAGCAGCTGAATACCAAGGTAAATGAAATAAGGAATGAGATCGGCAAAGTAATCGTGGGGCAACACGAAGTAGTAGACCTGCTGCTGATTGGATTACTCTGCGATGGACACATCCTGCTGGAAGGTGTGCCGGGCGTGGCTAAAACACTTGCCGCCAAACTACTTGCCCGGATCATTAATATTAATTTTTCCCGCATACAATTCACACCTGATCTGATGCCCGGAGATGTGATAGGTACTTCTGTATTTAATCCAAAAGAAGGCTCATTTTATTTTAAACCGGGGCCGATCTTCAGTAATATAGTTTTGATAGATGAGATCAACCGATCTCCCGCAAAAACACAGGCGGCCTTGTTTGAGGTAATGGAAGAACGACAGATCACAGCGGATGGATATACGCATATGATGCAGTACCCGTTTATCGTTTTGGCTACCCAAAACCCGATAGAGCAGGAAGGAACTTATCGCCTGCCGGAAGCCCAGCTGGATCGTTTCATTTTCAAAATAGAGATCGGGTATCCAACCTTACAGGACGAAATAAAAATCCTAACCCAGCAGGGTGGAAAGTCGCAACCCCAGCTGCTGGATACTGTTTCAAAAGTGTTGTCGGGCGAAGAGATAGCGTATTACAGGAACATAGTTCAGGAAGTAGCCGTAGACGATAAGATCATAGAATACATTGCCAAAATAGTAAATGAAACGAGGAACAATCCTTCGCTTTACTTAGGTGCTTCCACCAGGGCTTCTCTTGCTTTACTGAAAGCAGCGAAAGCAAATGCAGCCATCAGCGGCAGAGATTTCGTGATACCGGAAGATGTGATCAACATGGCTGCACCGGTACTGCGCCACAGGATCATGCTGAGCCCCGAAAAAGAAATGGAAGGAATACTGCCCGATGGTTTAATAGATTCAATCATTAAAAGCCTTGAAATACCCCGCTGATCAGCCTTTCAGCGAATAAAAAAAAATGAGGTCACGCAATTTTATATTGGATGTTTTTGTCACCGTGCGGTTCTATGTAGCTGCAGGAATTACTATAGCCTGTTTCATCCTGGCTTATTTTATCCCTGTTTTATTTGAGTATGTAAAGATCCTCTCTGCTGTATTCTTTTTATTGTCATTAATTGATGGTTTGCTTCTTTTTTTTGCAGCTTCAAAATTTACTGCCAGCAGAATTTCAGGAGAGAAAATGAGTAATGCTGATGAGAACAATATCCAGATCAGGGTGTCCAATCCTTATAAATTTGATGTGCATATTAAACTCATTGATGAATTGCCCGAGCAGTTACAGGAAAGGAATTTTGAAATGGAAACTCATCTTCCTGCAAGAGCAAAAAAAACATTGTCGTACAAATTGCGGCCTACAGAAAGGGGTGAATATGAGTTTGGTGCTATCCTTATTTATGTTCGTTCGGGGATTGGATTAATCATCAGAAGGTTTACTGTAGATGCAGAAAAAAATATCCCGGTATATCCGTCTTTTCTTCAGCTGCGGAATCACCAGTTACTTTCCAGCGCTACCATTGCAGACCCCGGCGGAAACCGCAGGGTGCGCAGGATAGGGCAGAGCATGGAGTTTGAGCAGATCAAAGATTATGTGGCCGGTGATGATATGCGTAACATCAACTGGCGGGCCACGGCCAGGCGGGGGAGTATGATGACCAATCATTATGTAGATGAAAAATCACAACAGGTGTATTGTATAGTAGATAAAGGCAGGTTGATGAAAATGCCTTTTGCAGGACTCAGCCTGCTGGACTATGCCATCAATAGTATCCTTGCATTGCAAAATGCCTGCCTGCACAAACAGGATAAAGTGGGCCTGGTGAGTTTTTCTACCAGCATAGATACCATGATAGCCGCAGAAAGAAAAGCAGGCCAATCACAAAAAATAATGGAGGCATTGTATAAAGAAAATACTTTGTACAAAGAGAGCGATTTTGAAATGCTGTACATGCAGCTCCGGTACAGGTTGAAGCAAAGAAGTCTTTTGTTGCTGTATACAAATTTTGAAACTTTACATGCTTTAAAACGGCAGCTCCCTTACCTGCGTTCGTTGGCTAAATTTCATTTGCTTGTAGTTATTTTCTTTAACAACACTGAGCTTACAACTATTACTGAAACTAAAGTAGCTGATTTGGGAGATGTTTATATAAAAACAATCGCTGAAAAATACATGCATGAAAAAAAGCTTATTGTAAAAGAACTGCGGAACAATGGCATACTTTCTTTGCTCAGTACACCCCAACAATTAACCGTAAACAGCATCAATAAATACCTCGAAATAAAATCCAAAAGATTGTTCTAAACTATAGAACGCAGACTATCATTTCTTTTTCATCCATTATCCCTTTATCTTTCCGCAAAAAATTCCTTGGCCAAAAAAGAAACATATTTTTCGAAGCACAAAGACAAACTGAGGGAACTGCAGCCTGCAGCATTTCAGCAACAGTATGAGGCAACAGCTGAGCAACAGCTGGAGTTTACTAATGGCAAAGTACTCATGATAAACAAGCCACTGCACTGGACTTCTTTTGATGTGGTAAGAAAGATAAGGAACAGCATCAGGATAAAGAAAGTGGGTCATGCGGGCACCCTGGATCCTTTAGCCACCGGGCTTTTGATCGTGTGCACAGGAAAGTGTACAAAGGAGATAAATGAATATATGGCCAAAGAAAAAGAGTACACAGGCACCATCACTTTAGGCGCTACCACGCCTACTTACGACCTGGAATCTGAACCGGAAAATAAAATTTCCATTGATGGCGTTACACTGGAAAAAGGTATTGCAGCAACGGCAAAATTTATCGGTGATATTCTACAATATCCACCCATCTATTCTGCTATAAAAAAAGATGGAGAAGCGTTGTATAAACTGGCCAGGAGAGGAGAGGAGGTTGAATTAAAAGCAAGGCCGATACATATTTCCAGCTTTGAACTTCTTTCTCTTGAAGATGGGGTGTTTAGTTTTAAAGTGGTGTGTGGCACCGGAACTTATATACGCAGCCTGGCACACGACCTGGGCCAGGAGCTTGGTTGTGGTGCTTACTTGTCATCACTGACACGTACACGAATAGGAAATTTTTTGTTGAAAGATGCGCAAACGATGGAGGAATTCCTGGCAGCGCTACCGGTAAAGGAAGATACTAGAACGGATATCCGATCCCAAAGGTGAGGTTGAAGTTTTCATACCTCCATCTCCTGTTCTCATCATTTGCACCCCTGGTAAATAGTTTTTGAAATACATCACCAAATTGTAGCGGGGGAAGTTTCCAGCCGGCATTGGTATCAGCAAGTTCCGGACGCTTCACCCTGAAACCAAGATCAACCCGAACAACTACATAATTAAAATCTAGCCTGAAGCCGGTTCCCACATTCATTCCGAGTTCACGATACAGCTCTTTGAATTTGAATTGTGCCGGATCTTTTATTCCTGGGGTACTGCTTTTTACATTCCAAATATTGCCAATGTCAGCAAATACTGCTCCGCGAAGTGTTAGCGTATTAGGAATGATCCTGGCAATATCATACCTGTATTCCAAGTTAGTTTCCAGTTGTATATCCCCGGTGCGGTCATTAAAGATAGTGCCGAATGGTGCCCTTGGCTGACTCCCACGACCTATACCCCTGATGGGCCAGCCACGCATGCTGTTACTGCCGCCACCAAAGAATTGTTTAAAGAATGGAAGAGACGTATCCCTGGGAAGACCTATCCCTGCAAAAGCCCTGAACACAAAAGCAGTATTGCGATATTGGACTTTGTATTTGTATTCCACATCGCCTTTTACATACCTGCTTTTATGTTTATTGACAATAGGAATTAAGCCAATAGGAGAAAAACCTGATTCTTCAATATTTGCTCTAAAGGTTCGTTCTTTATTCAGGCTAAGCGGATGCCGGAGGTTATTATAAATGCTGCTGTAGGAAGCACTCATACCTAAAATGAATGAGTTAGTGTAGGAATAACGTAGGAATGGGTTTGCAGCAACTATTTTATTAAAACTATCTGATTTGTTGATGTAAATAAGTTCAGCATTAAAAGGCCTTAGCGTAAGTTTTTTATTCTTAGCAAGCTCGTAAGTTGTACCAAGGTTGATGCTGAAAGTATAGAGATTAAATAAAGAAAAACGGTTCACTACAGAAGCACGTGTTGCAATAAATGATTCACCTGGTTTGTTTTTTAATGCTCCAATCTCAAGAAGGCGCACCTTTCCGGGAAACACCACTGAGTTTGTATAAGTAAGTTCATCAGAGTTTACAATACCGGCACCTTTTGGTCTGCCTGTGCCACTATTGAACTCTATACCTGCCCTGATGCCATGAGTCATTCTTATGGCCTGCCGGCCAATGTTGCGGTTGGTCAGTGAAACGTTGACTGCCACTCCAAATAAATTAGCCCCAAGCGGATTACTACTCACACTGGTGGCAGAATAACTTAATTCCAAAGAGGTTTCAAATCCAAATTTTTTCCCCGGAATTAATTCCAATATCATGTTCAACCGGTTGCTGTCCGCCTCTTCAGTTTTTACATTTACACTCTGCCAGATACCGGCCCTGCTGAGGTTAGTGATTGTTTGATAATAATCTTTTTGATTATATAAATCACCGGGCCGCATGGCAATATTCTTTAATAAAAATCCATTCCTGATGTATTTCTCGTGAAACCTTAATATGAGTTTTCCCCTTCGGGTAATGAGTTGTTTTATTTTAGTAGTATCAAAAAAATCATCACCGGGGCGGTAATCTTCCAGTACATAAATGTCTTTGATGCTATAGGTTTGCAGCCTGCTGCTGTCTTCCGGCGGCACTACTACCATTTGTAATTTTATCGTCGGAGAATCACGCTGAGCCTGCGCCTGGGCCAGCAATTCGAGTTGCTCGAAAGGATCATTAGACAGTTGGGTAAGGGCAGCAATGGTAGTATCGCCCCTGAGTTTTAATTCTGCTGCAGTAAATTTATAATAACCGTTATTCCTGAAAGTATCTACCAGCCGGTTGATCTCACCGAGCACACCCGCTTTGGTAATAGGCAGGTCTTTTTTCAGGATCCTTGCACCCGGATCACTGGTTGCCAGGTCTTGAAGGTTTGGCACCACCATGCGGTAGGACATGGTATCTATCAGCGTTTGCTTCCCTGCAGTGAGTGTATATTTTACTTTTACTTTTTTTCCGTCAGTAGTATCTGCATTGTAAGTTGCGATGGCGTTGTAATAACCCAGCGCATACATAGATCCTTCCATACTCCTGGCGCTTATTCCTGCATAGCCAGTATCAAAAGCAATTGGTTTTTTTATAATGTCAAGAAAAAATAACGGGCTTTTTATTTTCACTACCGCACTATCATCCAACTGTGTTTCCAACCGCTTGATAACGGCTTCTTTTTCTAGTACATTGAAATTGCCGCCTTTGATGTCAAAAGAATTCTCTATAAGGTAGGGCTTATTCTCAGGCACATTTTTAATAATGCGCACTGCACAGGAAGAAAATAATACAATAAAAAATGCTGACGCAATTGCAAGGATTCTGAAACTCATGCCAGGAGTAACCGGTATTTTTGTAAAATGATAAGCAAAGCTACCATAAAAAGTATACATAGTTTGCAGCAGAAAAAATACCGCGATGCAGAAGAGGTATTTGTTGCAGAAGGCACCCTGGTACTATATGAAATGATTGCAGAAGGTAACTTTTCCCTGGTATCAGTTTATGCTACAGAAAAATGGATTAGGGAAATGCCAACAGGGTTAGAAGAGCTGGTGAAAAGTAAGCTGGAAGAAATAGAATTTTATGAGTTGGAGAAAATCTCCTCACGTACGAGTCCGGTTGGGGCACTGGCAGTTTTTAAACAAAAGGAAAAAGATTTACCCATACAGATCACAGGCAGTACAGTGTTGGTTTTGGATGGACTACAGGATCCGGGGAACCTTGGTACCATCATCAGGACAGCAGATTGGTTTGGTATTAAACATATTATTTGCTCCGAAGAAACTGCTGATTGTCATAATCCGAAAGTGGTACAAAGTACCATGGCTAGCCTGGGAAGGGTTGCTGTGCATTACACAGAAATTTATCCATGGCTTCAGGATGCTGCTGCAGAAAAATATGCAGCCACACTTGATGGAGAAGACCTGAATAAAATTCATTTTCCTGCAGAAGCCATTATTATTATTGGCAATGAGGGCAGGGGAATTTCAGAAAAAATACTTTCGCTTCCGTGCCGCAAGATTTCAGTACCTGGAAAAGGAAAGGCTGAGTCGCTGAACGCTGCTGTAGCCGCCGGTATCATCATGCATAAATTTCTTACCTAAAATAAACCCTTAGCATCTTTGTAAAAAAAAGCTGCAAGGGTTTATGGGTCTTCTTTACTTATGTAAATATTTACTGAAAAAAAAAGAAGGATAGACTTAGCCGGTTACTACCGCAACTGCATTATTTGAAAGAGAAGGTTTATTTGTAAATGTATTCCAGGCTGCCCATAAGTTTTCTGTCCTTGCCGTATAATTTTTCTGCAATGCGCAATCCGTTGTCATAATTATACTTCCAGGTACGGTAGCCGTCTGCAGCACCGGTGGTGATCATTTGTGTAAGGTCACCCTTGTTGTTATAAGTGAAAATGTATTCCGGATGCAGGCCAGGTCTGAGATCACTGGCCAGAACTATATCAGTCATTCTTCCGGCATTATCGTAGTAGTAATAATACTTAGCCGCAGTTTTTGTATTTTTTTCTACCGCAATATTTCCTGCTTCATCTTTAGCAAAAAGAATCCTGGTGGTATCATTTCCATTGAGCACTTTGGTCATCTGCTCAGGCATTCCGGCGGAGTCGTAGGTGTAAATATGATCTTCTTTTACTACACTTATAAAATCATCATCCCGGGAAACAATACTGCTGGAAAGTAAGCTGATCCTTTCCCATGCATCATAAGTGTAAGTAGTTTTTACTACCGAGATATCAGAGCTATCGTAAGTAGAAAGGATATTTCCCTTGGGATCGTAGGTGGTAGTCATCAGCGAAGGAGCCATCATACTCGAACGGGTCAGGAGGTCGCTGCTGTTGTATTGTTTGTTGAATTTTTTTACTACTGAAAAGTCTTCATTGGGTTCACCATTATATTCATAATTTTTCAGTGTGATGGTTTTAATCTTGTTGGCCTTGTAATCAGCCACGAGTTTTTTTGCTTCCGAAGCATTTACAAGGTCTTTGTAATAATACTGGGCTTTGCTGGCATACCCGGTTAAAACCAATAAAATAATGAAGGTTGAAATCTTTGTCATGTAATGCAATAATAAGAATGTAAAAATAAGCAGTTCATCAGCGTTCTTTTCCCAACAAACACATAAACTTACGGAAGTAATTCTCTGTTCAGAAAAAATGTATTAGTTCCAAAAAAACAAAGTTAGTTTTGAAATATTGAGCAACAGAATTAAAATTGGTTGTTAGCAAAAAATATTAACCAAATATAAGCATGGAAGAAACCGGTAAAGCGTTTGAAAGATTAGTACAGATCATGGATGAACTTCGTGAAAAGTGTCCCTGGGATAAAAAGCAAACCATTCATTCGCTACGACACCTAACCCTGGAGGAAGTTTATGAGCTCACAGATGCCATTACTGATAGTGATTTTGAAGGTATAAAAGAAGAGCTTGGAGATATATTATTACACCTTGTTTTTTATGCAAAAATAGGAACTGAAGAAAATAAATTCACGCTGCCGGAGGTGATACATGGCGTTTGTGAAAAATTGATTGTACGGCATCCACATATTTATGGAGATGTAAAAGCTGATGATGAAGAAACAGTAAAACAGAACTGGGAAAAAATAAAACTTGCGCAGGGAAAAAAATCTGTTCTTGGGGGTGTACCAAAAGCACTTCCGGCTTTGGTGAAAGCCATAAGACTGCAGGAAAAAAGTAAGCAAGTCGGTTTTGAATGGGATGATACAAAGCAGGTGTGGGCTAAGCTGGAAGAAGAAATAGATGAGTTGAAAGAAGCTATTGCCTCCGGAGAACAGGATAAGGTGGAAGATGAAATGGGCGACGTTTTATTTTCCATGGTAAATCTTGCAAGGTTTTTGCAGGTGGATGCCGAGAATGCCCTGGAGCGAACGAATAAAAAATTTATGCAAAGATTCAATTCCATGGAAGCTGCTGCCAGCCTGCAGGGAAAATTCCTGCACGATATGAACCTGGAGGAAATGGATGCTTTGTGGAACCAAATCAAGAAAGAAAATAAATAATCCAATTACTTGTCACTGTTAAAGAAACTGCCCTTATTTGTTCAGAAAAACATGTACCTGTTGCTCATTGCATTGGTAGCATATCTTGCTGCAATCATATCCGATAAGGTAGCAGCAAGGCAAACCAAACTTGAAAAGTCCGCCAGGGTTCTAGAAAATTATATCCGCGAGAACCAGCAAAACTTCCTGCAGCTTTTCGGGAATGATGCTTTGTTTATGGAAGCAACCGCTCAAAAGTCTTCAGAAGAAAACCTTACATTAAGACAGTCACTTCCCTATTACACTTACTTCTACAAAAATATTTACCAGGGAAAAAATGTGCTGCTGTCCTGGAGTACCAGTAAAATTGTACCACCCTTAGAGGTTGTAAATTCCAGTGAGATGTCAGGCTTCACTTTGTTGGCCAATGGATACTACGCCTGGTTTAAACAGGACTATAAGCAGGGTCGCTCCATTGCATTACTCCCTGTAAAATGGAATTATTTTATATCTAATACCTACCTGGAAAATGATTTTGCGATCCCGCAAAGTAAAACAATAAACAATAATTTCTCCATAGGTTTTGGAAAAGGTTCAGCAGGGAATGTTCAGTTAGATAATGGTAAAGTTTTATTTCACCTGGTAGAGCAATTGAAAACCGGAGAGCAAAGTACTGGCTTGTTGTCTTTGTGGTTTTGCGTTATCGGAATTCTTTCCTTAATGCTATTCCTGCATTTGCTGGCATCCCAGCTGGCAGACAGGTTCGGACCATATTTGGGATTAGGGGTGTTGGCAGGCAGTTTGGCCGGAGCAAGATTCTTTTCTTACTTACAGCCCTTCCATGCTTTCTGGCGGCAGTGGGAACTTTTTGATCCATCTGTGTATGGTTCCAATCTCATTAACAGCTCCCTGGGTGATTTACTCATTAATGTTTTGCTTGCCCTTTGGTTGATACTTTTTTTTAGAGAGCAGGTTTTCAAACAAAGGATAAGATTGCGCCATCACGGAAACTCATTACGTAAATGGGCTTTCACCATTTGTGGTAGCAGTGCATTGCTACTAAGTACGTTTGTCGGTGGCAGCATAATTCGCTCACTTGTGGCAGATGCGCAAATTTCATTTGACGTGCTGAATTTCTTTTCGCTGAATGTATACAGCGTTGTCGGTTTTTTTATCCTCACATCACTTGGTATAGCCTATTATTTTTTCTGCCATACTATTTGTTACCTCATCAAAGATATTTTTCCGGGCAATGCTATTCCATTGTATTTATCCAGTGCTATAGCAGGACTCCTTATCTTAAGTTTTCGCATTGGTAAAATGGAAAATAGTTTTGAGTTGTATTTGCTTCTTTGGTTCCTGGTATTTCTTTACCTGATTACCACACAGAAATTACAATTGTTCGCCTCACGGTTTATTACTTCCAGGATTATTTTTTGGGTGTTTTTCTTTTCTGTTTCCATCAGCGCCATCATGATGAATGAAAATAGCAGCAAAGAATTGAGGGGAAGACAGCATTACGCAGAAATGCTGGCATTGAGATCAAACCCAGCAACCGAGGCTTTACTTAATAGTATGCTTACTGATTTCAGGGCAGATTTCTTAGCGCAGAATTTCTATCGTTTTTACGATTCTACGGCTGCCATTCTTTTTAAAGACAGTATCATCAGCAATAGTTTCAGCGGGTATAAAAACCGGTATGATACCAGGATCTATGCCTTTAATAACCTGGAAAAACCTTTAAACAATCGCTACGGTTCTTCGTACAATGATTTGAATACTGTTTTGAACAGCCAGGCCAGGCCAACGAATATTTACGGACTTTTCACTTATGATGAATCGTACGATAAGTACAATTATATGATTAAGAAAACAATTGTAGATACTTCTGCTGCAGTTGTTGGTTATGTATTTATACAGATACTCCCAAAGAACAGCCAGAATGAATCTCCCTATCCGGAACTGTTCGGCAAGCAAAGCAGTCAAATAATGGCAAATTACAATGATTATGCTTTTGCTATCTACAATGATGATAAGCTTATTCGTAGTCAAAATGATTATCCTTTTTCTACCGATATTAAGCCTGGTTTTTTTGCGGGTAAGCAATTTATACTGTTGGAAAAACCGGAGTACAATGAACTATGGTACAATGCCGGTGCCGGTAAAGCTGTTGTGGTAGCCAAGCCACATCAATTACGTATAGAATCCATTACTTTATTTTCTTACCTTTTTGGTTGCTTTCTTTTACTCACCTCACTGGCCTGGTTGCTACAGGCTATTTTCCGTTCCGGTTTTGATACACAAAAATTAAAGAACTATTTCAAGCTTAATATAAAAGAGCAGATACATGGCACCATCATTTTCTTTAGTGTGGTCTCATTTATTGTGATTGGTGTAGCTACTATTTTATTTTTTGTCAACCGATACGAATCTAACAACAGGGAGAAATTGAGTAATACTTTGTTGATCATTGAAAACCAGTTCCAGCGGGCACTACAGGGAATGACAGTTGCTGATAGCCTGAAACCAGGATCGCTTCCTTCGCTGGATAGCTTGAAACTTTCTTCAGTTTTTTCTGAGATATCTGATATCCATGGTGTAGAGTTGAATCTTTATAATCTTGAGGGAGACCTGAAATATTCATCTCTTCCCCTGCCATACAACAAAGGAATAGTCAGTACCAAAATGAACCCATTGGCCTATTATCATTTATATAAAGCCAAGGAGGTGCAGTTCTTTCAAAAAGAAACAATAGGCAACCTGGATTATTTATCGAGTTACCGTCCACTTATCAACGATAAGGGTGATACGTTTGCCTACCTCAACATTCCTTATTTCACTTCTCAGAGTAAGCTAAGAGATGAGATCTCTAATTTTCTTGTTACTATAATTAATTTAAATGCATTTATATTTTTAATAGCCGGGATAGTCGCATTGTTTATTACCAATAAAATCACCAATACATTTTTATTGATCGGGGAAAAAATGAAGCAGGTGAATTTGGGAAAAATAAATGAAGCCATTTCCTGGAACCGAAATGATGAAATAGGGAAGTTGGTTGCGGAATATAATAAGATGGTGGCTAAACTTGATCAAAGCGCTGCCAACCTTGCCCGTACGGAACGTGAAGGTGCCTGGAGGGAAATGGCCAAGCAGGTAGCACACGAAATAAAAAATCCGCTGACACCTATGAAGCTGAGTATGCAGTTCCTGCAAAAAGCAATTGCTACAGATGCACCAAATATTAAAGCGCTTTCTGTATCTGTAGCCCATACTTTGATTGAGCAAATAGATCACCTTAGCCAGATGGCCGATGAGTTCAGTCGTTTTGCACAGATTGAAAAAGCTGTAATGGGCAGGGTAGACCTGCAGGATGTACTGCTTGGTTTAAACCATTTATTTGATCATTCTCCAAATGCTGTTTTTGATTGGCAACTGCTACCAGATCCCGTATTTGTTTGGGCCGACAAAACGCAATTGAACCGTGTATTCACCAACCTGATAAAAAATGCTTTACAGGCAGTACCAGAAGAGCGGTTAGCCAATATAAAAATCACCCAGGAGCTGAGTGAAGGAAAAATAATTACTCATGTAACTGATAATGGAACTGGTATCTCAGAAGAAGCCAGCAAGAAAATATTTGCGCCAAACTTCACTACCAAATCATCCGGAACCGGCCTTGGGCTTGCTATGAGCAAAAGAATCATAGTACAGACTATGGGAGATATTTATTTTACATCCGATGAAATGGGCACTATTTTCACAGTGGAATTGCCTGTAATGAAAGATTAATTTCTTTTTTGTTTTTGCTCCGTTACAAATTTTTCAAATGCTTCCAGCGAAAAACTACTTAGGTTTTTAGCTGCAGGCAACATTGCTTTTTGTGCTACCAGTATGCCATAGTTGATATCGTTTATTCCTGCAATGCTGTGCGCATCAGGGTTTATAGAAATCATCACGTTTTGTTTCAGTGCATAGTCAATCAGTTGCCAATCTATATCCAGCCGGCGTGGATTAGCATTTAGCTCTATGACTACATTATATTCTGCACAGGCATCAATAACTTTCAGGTGATCTACCGGGTAGCCGCTACGGCTTAGTAATAACCTGCCTGTCATATGACCGAGAATAGAAGTAAACTTATTTTTTACTGCACCCAAGAGTCTTTGCATGGCTTTGGTTTCATCCATTTTCAGGTTGCTGTGTATAGAAGCTATTACCAGGTCAAAGCTGGACAGCGTTTCTTCATCATAATCAAGTCTGCCTTCAGTTAGAATATCACATTCTATTCCTTTAAATATTTTAAAGGGTGTTAGTTTTTTATTTAGTTCATCCACTTCGTTTTGTTGTGCATGTACTTTTTGTTCTGATAAACCATCTGCATAAAAGGCGGCTTTACTATGATCTGTAATCAGCATGTAGGTCATATCTAAATCTTTGGCAGCAGAAGCCATCTCTTCTAGGCTGTTATTGCCATCGCTCCAGGTACTGTGGCAGTGCAGCAAACCCTTGATATCACCAGCTTGTATGATCTCCGCCATCTGTACTGGATTGCATGCTGTAAGTATTTGGGCATTATGACGCATATATGCAGGAATAAATGGTAACCCGATGGCAGAAAAATAACTTGCTTCATCTGCGGCTCTGGCAGCAGGATAATTTGTAAGCAGCGTATCACTAAATTCTTTAGAGGAAGATGTGGTAATGAGTTTCTGTACGGCTAGTTCATGTTCTACCGGGTGAATGATCAGTTTGATTTTTTCATTGATTGTGTAAACCAATGTATCAAGGTCTGTTTCCTCAAAATGAAAAGCAGGATTTACTGTAAGCTTATTTTTTATTTCCTGGGCATTGCCTTCAATAACAAATTCAAGGTTACTAATAATTGGCTCCTGTTGTTTGAAGTCTCCTGTTATATTTACTTTGTTCTCTCCAAAAATTTCTTTGAGTATTTCTTCAGTTTGTGCAGCAAAAGTTTTTATTCCTGCATAGAGATAGTTGCCAATATTGTTCATGTAAAACTGCAAAGCCTCTGCAATATTGTTCTGCGTTTTTTCACCAAATCCTTTGTATAATTTTAATCGGTTTTCCTGGCAGGCATATAGCAATTCTCCAACAGTTTCTATCTCCATTTCTTTCCAAATAATATTTATTTTTTTTGGTCCAATGCCTTTTATTTTCAACATTTCCAAAATTCCTTCCGGAGTTGCAGAAATTAATTCGTTCAATATTTGCAAAGATCCTGTTTGTAAAAGTGCTGAAATTTTATCTTTTAAGGAACTTCCAATTCCCTGGAAAGAACTTAATTTTTCTTCCGGAACATCTTTTAATTGCACCTGCAATTTGTCAATTTTAAATGCCGCAGTAGAATAAGACTTTGCTTTAAAACTATTTTCACCATGCACTTCCATTAGTTTAGAAAGCAGGCTGAATGTATCGGCTATTTGTGCATTGTTCATAGGAGTAAAAATAAACAATCAAACAAACCAAAAGCAATTATAATTTGATGGAAATTTTTTTTCTTTTTTCACAGTTCATAAAATGAAAATCAAGTGGCGGCGGCTGAAAAGCCTTACAGGCAAAGGTTTGGGCAAAAAAAATCCCGGCAATAATGCCGGGATCTTTTGAATTTTGTTGTTGTTATTATTTTTTTGAACCTGCTTTTTTAGAAGGAGATTTCTTAGCTGCTGCTTTTTTTGCAGGAGCTTTTTTAGCCGGAGCTGCTTTTTTTGCAGGACCTGATTTCTTAGCCGGAGCTGCTTTTTTTGCAGGAGCTTTTTTTGCAGGAGCTGCTTTTTTTGCAGGAGCTTTTTTAGCTGGTGCTGCTTTCTTAGCCGGAGCTTTTTTTGCAGGAGCCGCCTTCTTAGCCGGAGCCTTTTTAGCAGGTGCTGCTTTCTTCGCAGGAGCTGCTTTTTTTGTTGTTGCCATTTTTTAAAATTTAATTGGTTAGTAAAATATTTATTAAAAATAAATACTATTTCTAGATTACCAAAAAAATTCTAATAAATGTTTATTCAGCAACAGCTTCTGCAGCTTCCAATGCAGCGATGGAAACAAACGTTTTATCACCTTTTGTTTTCCTGAATTCTACCAATCCATCAGTAAGTGCAAAGATGGTAAAGTCTTTTCCAAGACCTACATTTTTTCCAGGATGATATTTAGTACCACGCTGACGAATGATGATGTTTCCTGCAAGTGCCGGTTGACCACCATAGATCTTTACACCCAATCTTTTGCTTTCCGAATCCCGGCCGTTTTTTACCGAGCCTTCACCTTTTTTGTGTGCCATTGTATTTAATGTTTTTTATTATTTATTGCAGGTATCCACTTAGTCATTTATAATAACGAGTAAGAAAATATTAAGCGATAGAAGTTATTTTCAGATGTGTATACTGAGTACGATGTCCGTGCTTTTTACGGAAACCTTTTCTTCTTTTCATTTTAAAAGCGATAACCTTATCACCTTTAATTAATTCATTTACAATCTCAGCTTTTACAACAGCACTGATGCCGCTGCTTAATACAGAATTACCATCATTGGTAAGAAGTACATCAGAAAATTCTATTGAATCTCCTGTTTTTCCTTCTATATGTGGTACATATAAATTGTCTCCTGCTTTTACGCTGAATTGTTGTCCTGCGATTTTTACTATTGCTAACATAACTTCCCAAATTTAGGACGGCAAAAGTAGTATTTATTTCTTTTAAACTTCCATTTTCCTGATCTTTTTTTCCACAAATACCTGCTAATTCCCTCTATTGTCCTTAAAAAACGATCCTTTTTTTATAATCCGGTGAAAAATAACCTGGTAAGTTCACTATTAAATTCTAATAAATGAATTAATCTAAACCCGAAACTAGTGGATGAACGCATGTAGCCACAATATATATATGTATGGTAATGCCATAACTTTGGCCCGATGAAAAAACTGTTGTTGGTTATTTTTTCAATTTACGGGTTCCTGGTTTTCCTGTTATTGATGCTGGTTATATTCCCTTTTGTTATTATAGCTTCTTTTTTCGGTTCTATTCAAGGCGGAAATATGATCTACCACATTTGTAGATTTTGGGCAGATGCAGCCTTTTTTTGCTGGGGAATTTTTCATGCTAATATATATGAGGCAGAACCAGCGAAAAATCATGCGGTTGTTTTTGTATTTAACCATACCTCATATATAGATATTCCTGTTTTACTCAAAACATTCCGAAAGCAAAAAATACGGATACTTGCAAAATCATCCATGGCAAAGATTCCCATTTTCGGGTTCATTTACAGGAAAGCTGCTATCCTCGTAGATAGAAGCAGCCCGGAGGCGAGGTCGAAAAGTCTTGCCAGTATGAAAACTTATCTAACAAATAATATCTCTATTGTGATAGCTCCCGAAGGAACATTTAATTTGACGGATAAACCTTTGAAGGAATTTTACGATGGAGCATTCAAGACAGCTATCGAAATGCAGTTATCTATACAGCCGGTTGTTTTTCCAGATGCTTATGACAGGTTGCATCCTGGAAGTATATTCTCATTAAATCCCGGAAAAACTACTGCAGTTTTTCTACCAGAATTTAATACAATTGGGTATACACTTGAAAATTTGGAAGCGCTGAAACAAAACATTTACAACACCATGGAGGATGCCCTCCTCAGGTACAAGGCAAGCTGGATTAAATGAATGAAGCAAAATTAAATTTTGGTGAAGAAACTATTACCCATTGGGTAAAAGTCATTTTGCCCCTTGCTCTCCCGACAGTGTACACCTATTCTTTACCAAAAGAACTTTTGCCAAAAGCAATTCCTGGTTGCCGTGCAGAAGTAGTTTTTGGTAAGAACAAAAAATACTCCGGCATCATCCAACAGGTTGAAACAATAAAACCAGCTTTCGAAACCAAAGAAATTTTAAACATATTAGATGATGAGCCTTTGCTGTATTCTCAACAGCTTCGGCTTTGGGAATGGCTGAGCGAATATTATATGTGCAGCCAGGGTGAAGTGATGGCTGTAGCTCTGCCGACAAATTTTAAACTTAGCAGCGAAACGATTTTAATTTATAATGAAGAAATAGGGGAGGAATATGGTGATGTAAGCAATGAAGAATTTATGGTGGCAGAAGCATTGCTGCTAAAAAAACAACTCAGTCTTACAGAAGTCCAACAGATTCTTGACATGAACCATGTGTACCCGGTGGTGAAAAAGCTGATAGATAAAAATATCTGTTTCATCTGGGAAGAGATGCATGATAAGTATAAAATAAAAAAAGAAAAATATATTTCCCTGCATCCGCAATACCATAGTGAAGATGCGCTTGGCCCTGTACTAAATGATTGGAAAGGTGCACCGAAACAAATGGAATTATTGCTGGCTTTCCTTCATTTACAAAGAAGCGAAGGAGAAGTGCTACAGTCAGCTTTGTTGGCAAAAGCAACAGCTACTTCTGCCCAACTAAAAGGATTGGTGGACAAAGGAATTCTGCTGGTAGAACTCCGGGCAGTAGACAGGATCATTGGTTTGCCGAGGCAACTGGAAGTAAATTTTGAATTCAGTCCCGCACAGCAAAAAGCATATGAAGCAGTAAAACAAAGTTTTCTCACCCAACCAGTTTGTCTATTGCATGGGGTAACGGGTAGTGGAAAAACGGAGGTGTATATTAAACTGATAGAAGAAATATTTCGCAGTGGAAAGCAGGTGCTGTATCTGTTACCGGAGATTGCACTTACAGCCCAGATCATTCGCAGGTTGCAAAAACATTTTGGTGGCAATATCGTCATCTATCATTCTAAATTTAATAACCAGGAAAGAATAGAACTCTGGCATAAAATACGGAAAGGAGAAGTTAAGATCGTCCTGGGGGCCCGTAGCGCCCTGTTCCTGCCATTTACCAACCTCGGGCTCATCATTGTAGACGAAGAACATGATCCTTCTTATAAACAACATGATCCGGCTCCGAGATACAATGCACGAGATGCTTCTGTTTACTACGCAAATCTCTTTGGCGCCAAAGTATTACTCGGAACGGCTACACCATCGCTGGAAAGTTTTTACAATGCTGCCCAGGGAAAGTATGCTTATGTAGAATTAACGGAGCGATATGGTGGAATGAAATTGCCCGAAATAGAGATTGTGAATACGACACAGGTGGCGGTAAAAGGAAAAGTGATGTTGAGCCCACAGCTTGTAGATGAAATACAAAAAACAATTACAGACGAAGGACAAGTGATCTTGTTTCAAAACAGGAGAGGATATAATCCTTACCTGATATGCGGCACCTGCGGACATATTCCTCAGTGTGTGCATTGTGATGTATCGCTGACCTTACACAAATACAGTAATAAATTACATTGTCATTATTGCGGTAGCACTTATGCAAGGATACTCGCTTGTCCGGCATGCGGTACACAAAACTGGCTGGAGAAAAATTTTGGAACAGAAAAAATAGAGGAAGTCATAGAAGATACTTTCACAGAATATAAAGTGGCCCGGATGGATGTGGACAGCATACGTGGGAAAATGGCGCACGATACTTTGATCCGGCAGTTTGAGCAGAGAAAAATGGATATACTTGTGGGCACACAAATGGTAGTGAAAGGTTTAGATTTTGAAAACGTTTTATTAGTAGGAATTTTAGATGCCGATGGTTTACTCTCTTTTGCAGACTTCAGGGCAAACGAAAGAGCGTTTCAATTGATGGAGCAGGTGAGTGGCCGTGCAGGAAGAAGAGCAAAAAAAGGAAAGGTGATGATACAGGCGATGAATGTGCAACATCCGGTCCTGGCATTTGTGCAACAACATGATTACCAAAAATTCTTTGATTTTGAAATTGCAAACCGCAAAGAATTTTTTTATCCGCCATTTAGCAGGATGGTCTTGCTTACGCTTAAGCACAAGGATAAAGCCGTTGTAGAGGCCGCAGCGCAAATACTGGCAAATAGTTTACGAAAAGACCTGTTGCCTTACATCACCGGCCCTGCAGCTCCTGTGATAGGGCGTGTCAGGAACCAATACCTGATGGAGATCATGATAAAACTGCCAAAGCATTCTGGTAAATCTGCTTCCTATAAAGATGTGATCACCAATCATATCAACCTGATGCAAAGCATAAAAGCGTATAAATATATACCGGTTTCTATCAATGTAGATCCGATGTAACAATGAATAAAATGATCAAAGAAAATATTTCACTTAAGCCTTATAATACATTTGGAATAGATGTACCGGCACAAAGGTTTGCTACATTCAGCACTGTGCAGGAGCTTAAAGATTTGTTGGCGCAAAGAGCTGCAGGTGAAAAACTGTTGGTGCTTGGTGGTGGAAGCAATGTGTTATTCACCGGAGCTCAAAATGCTTTAGTCCTAAAAAATAATATACTGGGAAAAGATATTATTCATGAAGATGCGCATCATGTCTATATTAAAGCGGGTGGGGGAGAGAACTGGCATGAGTTTGTGCAATTTTGTTTAAATCATCATCTTGCCGGTGTTGAAAATTTATCGCTCATCCCGGGAAGTGTGGGTGCTTCGCCAATGCAGAATATTGGTGCTTACGGAGTAGAGATTAAGGATGTATTTCATTCCCTGGAAGCTTTTCACATTGAATCAGGAGATGTGAAAATGTTTACTGCAAATGATTGTGCATTTGGCTACAGAGAAAGTGTATTTAAAAATATTTACAAAGGTCAATTCATTATTTTAAATGTGGTTTATCGGTTGAATAAGCTTGCGAAGATCAACACCAGTTATGGTGCTATAAATACAGAACTTGAAAGAATGGGTGTAAAGAATCCTCGTATCAGAGATGTTTCGCAGGCAGTGATTAATATAAGGCAGAGCAAACTCCCTGACTGGCATGCCATAGGAAATGCAGGGAGTTTTTTTAAGAACCCCGGCGTGAAGTCAGAGGTATTTGAAAGGCTAAAAACTACATTTGATGGTCTTGTAGCATTTCCGTTAGAAAATGGAAATTACAAACTTGCTGCCGGCTGGCTGATAGAGCAATGTGGCTGGAAAGGTTATCGTAATGGAGATGCCGGTTGCTATGACAAACAGGCGCTCATCCTTGTGAATTATGGTAATGCAACCGGTGAAGAAATATATGCGCTCAGTGAAAATGTAATCAATTCTGTTGAGGAGAAATTTGGGGTAAGATTGGAGAGAGAGGTGAATATATTATGATCGTTGTTTCAGAAATTAATTTCTGGCATCCTCATTTCGTAAATTCTGTGAAAATCTTTTCTTTTACTTTCTTCCATGGTAGTTTAAACCGATCAAGTGCGACAATTTCAGGATCAACATCAGCATCGTCAAAGTATATTATACTTCTTAAAAAGAAAAACAATTGCTTTTGATCGTATTTTTTTAGAAAGTTGGAAATTAATTCCTCTGAAGTATAAGTTTGTAGCAGGCAATAAATATCAAAAAAATCTTTCTTTTTACCTCTCCCTGATATTGCATGCATTTTCATCGCAGCAATATCATCAATAGAATAATATTTCACATGATCTATTCTTTGGTATGAATGTAATACCGGGGAATGATCTGTAACAAAATCGCACTTGATCGCATTTATTTCACAAAAAAGCATTCTTGAGTTTTCGCCAATGTACCTGAACTCCTTATCGAAGTGGCCGGAAAGCACTATTTCCAGCTCTTTAATATTGAATAGCTGGTTAGAAAAAAAATCCAGGTCCACTGATTTTCGATGTCCTATTTGCAAGGCCAGAGAAATTTCTCCAGCCAAAGCAAATTGGTTATTTATAAAATCCAATGTAAAAAGCTGCTGTAAAGTAGCATATGTTTTATCATCAACTGTAGTAAGATGATGCATGCAAATCTTTTAAGGGGATTTTAAAATAAAAGCTGCAGAAATTAATTGTTTTTTTATCCAGCACTTTGCTTTTTTTGATGGTATCAATTATCTGTGCATCCTCATATAATTTCAGAAGCAGTTAAAAGTCCTCAGCTGAACCCCTCTCAATGACTCTTTCTATAATAAAGCTTTTATGTTGCTGAATATTAATTGTCTCTAGTTCAATATCCCAGAAAAGCTTTTTGGTGAACGGGAAATCATTTTCCAGAATTCTTTTTTCCAGGAGATCTTTTTCTAAAAATTTAAACAATAATTCCATGTTCAGGCCGCTATATAATTAATTAAAATCTTCATCCTTAAAATCTTCCTCATCAAAATGTTCATTTCCCATGCTGAACATGCTTCCCATCAAATCTTTGAATTCAATTTTTCCATCCACCACTTTTTTACTGATCAGGGAATGAGCTGCAAGGCCATGTAAAACAAGTTCCATTAATAAAGCATTTTCTTTTTCGCTGGCTGCATGGAAATACTTTTTCACCAAAGCATGAAGGCCATTCACTTTGTATAACATAGCTATTTTATCTTCATCCTTTGTTTCCATAAACAGGTTCAGGCTATTGCCGCCATCAAACCAGGAAGTGATTGCTTTGTAGGGATTTTCTTCTTTTTCTTTTTGTGTGCCTTTGCGTTTTTTTAATTTTTCCGGGCTTGGAAAATATTGTACAAACTGGGAACGGATGGCACGATCCAATAAATTAAAAGCCACCTGGAATGGTCCTTCCTGTTCTCCTTCGTACACCAATTCTATTTTTCCTGTAATGGATGGAATTATTCCAATCAAATCACTTAACCAAACCTGTGTAGTTTCTTCCCTGTTGATCAACGCCCTTCTTTCTGCCGCACTTACTGCATTTTCATAAGCAGAAATTGTCAGCCTGGCACTCACACCACTTTTCTTATCTACCAGTTCACTCTCCCTGGCTTCAAAGGCAATTTGTTCTATTAGTCTTTTCACCAGGTCGCTGACCAAAACTTTTGCGTTCTGCTCTTCATTAATATTTGCTTCCTGCGAAGTGATTTCCAATGCTGTTTCTATTGTTTTAGGATAGTGTGTAAGTATCTGGCTCTGTATCCTGTCTTTTAGCGGAGTAACAATACTACCACGATTGGTATAATCTTCAGGATTTGCAGTAAATACAAACATAACATCCAGGGGAAGCCTGAGTTTGAAACCACGTATCTGTAGATCGCCTTCTTCCAAAATATTAAATAATGACACCTGTATCCTTGCCTGCAAATCGGGTAATTCATTGATCACAAAAATACACCTGTTGCTTCTTGGTATAATACCAAAATGCAATACTTCTTCATCAGAGAAACTCAATTTAAGATTCGCAGCTTTGATGGGATCAATATCTCCGATGAGGTCTGCTACACTTACATCCGGTGTGGCCAGTTTTTCTCCATAGCGCATGCTGCGGTGCAGCCAATCTATTGGCGTATCATCACCATGCGTTGCTACCTGGTTTATTGCATATTTACTGATAGGATTCATTGGATCATCGTTGATCTCAGAACCTGCAATGATTGGAATGTATTCATCCAACAAGGAAACCATCTGACGGGCCATTCTTGTTTTGGCCTGTCCCCTCAGTCCCAGGAAAAGTATATTGTGCCTGCTGAGCAAAGCCCTTTCCGTATCAGGTATCACGGTATCTTCATAGCCCATGATGCCCGGAAAAGGATTTTCTTTTTGTTGAATTTTGGTGATAAGATTTTTCCTGATCTCTTCTTTAATGGTTAGCGACTTATATCCATCTTTTTTTAATTCGCCAATCGTAGCTGCCCGTTTCGTCATCTAAATTTTCCTTTTTTCTTTTATAAATTTTTCCTGTTTGCAGGAAATGTAGTTAAGTTTTATTTGCCCTTAAGGCACGAAATAATTTTTTTAATTTTGATTCTGCAATCTGATGTAATAAATCATGAGACATTTCTTTTCTTTCTTTTTAAAAAATTATCTCCTGCTTTATCTAAAAATCAAACTTTGTGTCTTTGTGCTTTCGTGGCAATCATTAATAAACTGTTTTCCTTTTTCCACTTTCAAAATCTTTAAATATAAATGCACCTAATTTGTCCAATGTAGCAAAATAGGCCTTGCCATTATTTGTTTCCGTAAACTCTGTAACAAACCTTTGCAGGTATGGATCGCTGGCTATCATGAAAGTGGTAATCGGAATTTTTAATTTTTTGCATTGCGTTGCCAGGTTCAGGCAGCGGTTTAGAATTTTACTATCCACACCAAAACTATTCTTGTAATATTTGGTGCCCACTTTTAAGCAAGTTGGTTTACCATCAGTGATCATAAAAATCTGCTTGTTTGCATTTCTTCTTTTACGAAGCAATTCCATGCCCAATTCCAGCCCTGCAACGGTATTTGTATGGTAAGGCCCAACCTGTAAATAAGGTAGATCTTTCACTTCGATTGTCCAGGCATCATTTCCAAACACAACAATATCCAGGGTGTCTTTAGGGTATTTTGTTTTAATGAGCTCACTCAGCGCCATAGCCACTTTTTTTGCCGGTGTTATACGGTCTTCTCCATATAAAATCATAGAGTGGGAGATGTCTATCATAAGCACAGTAGAAGTCTGCGTTTTGTAATCAGTTTCCCTGATCTCCAGGTCATCTTCATGCATGCTGAAGCTATCTACTCCACGGTTGATCTGGGCATTACGTATGCTGTTGGTGAAATCAATTTGCTCCATAGTATCACCAAACTGGAATGGCCTTGTTTCAGGATTTATTTCATCTCCACCACCTGGCTTAAAAGTGTGGTGGTTTCCCTGCCGGGTTTTTTTTAGTTTTCCAAAAATCTCTTCCAGGCTTTTCTTTCTTATGCCCTGTTCGGTTTTTGGGGTTATTTTGATTTCATTCTTTTGCTTGTTCTCATCTATATATCCTTTCTGTTTCAGGTCTTCCAGGAAATCTCCCATGCCATAATCTTCGCCGGTAAGTTTGTATTCCTTATCCAGTTCATTCATCCATTCCATGGCTTCCCCAAAATCTCCGCTGGTATAGGTAAGTAATTGCATAAACAGATCCAGCAACTGATCAAATTTTGATTTTGCATTTTCGTTTGGATCGTATTTAGAAAATTGAAAACCTTTCATATTAATTGCACTCCCTTTTTTTTTAAATATAATCTTTTGACTTCAAAGCTACTTCAGAAATCTCCTGAGGATGTATTCCAAATTGTCGCTGCTGATTTCGGTCGGTGAGGACATCGACAGAGGCTATGCCGTGGTTTGTGTCTCCACAAAACCATTTGCTGCTTCGACAATTTAAAATGTACCCTCTTCAGATGAAATAAAGAAAATTACGTTGTTTCCCTTATTCCCATTGCTGATATAAACGCTGTAGAAATAACAGACAATTGCTACCAAAGTTCAAACATTATATTTATGTTTCGGCTTTAATGGAATTGTTTCACTATTTATTAAGAACAGGCATCCTGAAAATGATAGCTTTGCTGTATAATTTTGGAACTAATAACAAGAGGAGTTATAAATAAATCAAGGCTGTTCAAGTCCTTACAAAAAAACTTAGAAAAAATCTATTTTTTATTTAAATAACTCTTACCTTTGCCATCCAAAAATTAAAAGGATCATGGCAAGAGTATGCGAGCTTACAGGCAAAAGACCAATAGTAGGAAACAAGGTTTCTCACTCTAATATTAAAACCAAACGCAGGTTTTTACCAAATTTGCAGAAAAAGCGTTATTTCCTTGCTGAGGAAGATACCTGGATCACTTTAAAAGTAAGTAGTGAAGCTATCCGTACCATCAACAAGAACGGATTATATGCTACCGTAAAGCAAATGCGTGCCGACGGCGTGAAGATCTAAGGAAAACAATAATAATTTACAGCGTTTTATAAATAACAACTAATGGCAAAGAAAGGAAACAGGGTACAGGTGATCATGGAGTGCACGGAGCACAAAACCAGCGGAATGCCCGGAACCAGCAGGTACATTACTACCAAAAACAAAAAGAATACAACTGAGCGTTTGGAGTTAAAGAAATATAACTCAACCCTTAAAAAAGTAACTGTACATAAAGAGATTAAATAAGCTTTTACCAAAAGCAGATCTCAATTATACTATTTAATATTTTTAATTTAATACCATGGCAAAAGCAGCAAAAACGGCAATAAAAACCAAAGATCAGAAAGCAGCAGCAGACGCAAAAAACTGGACTAAGGTGATACGTACTATCCGTAGCCCTAAAAGCGGTGCTTATACTTTTAAAGAAGCAATCGTTCACAAAGACAAGATTACCGAATTCCTGGGAAAATAATTTTCTCCATTTATTTGAAATGATATTTTAAAAGCTATCCTGGTACTTACCGGATAGCTTTTTTCATGTACTTACGTTTGTCATAAAGGTATTCCAGTTTTTTTTCAGTTCAATTGGCTTTCAGCTTACATTTGCAAAGTTTGATATAAAAAAATAATATGGCTTTATTTAAAAGATTGTTTGGCAAAAAAGAACAACAGGAAACTATAGATGAAGGATTACAGAAAACCCGTGAAGGTTTTTTAGGAAAACTCAGCAAAGCTATTGCCGGAAAATCTGTGGTAAGTGAAGAGATGCTGGATGATATTGAGGATGCATTGGTGAGCGCAGATATCGGTGTAGAAACCACGGTGAAGATCATTGACAAGCTGGAAGCGAGGGTAGCTAAGGATAAATACCTGAATACAGCCGAGCTCAACAACATACTGAAGCAGGAGATGCAGGCGATGCTTGTTTCTGCGCCACAGGATGATTCATACATCGACTACCAATTGCCTGCAGGTCACAAACCACATGTTATATTAGTGGTAGGTGTAAATGGTGTGGGCAAAACGACCACTATTGGTAAGCTTGCGCATAATTTTTCCCAGGCAGGAAAAAAAGTGGTGTTAGGTGCTGCCGATACATTCAGGGCTGCTGCGGTAGACCAGCTTACGATCTGGAGCGAAAGAACAGGAGTGGATATTGTAAAAAGAGAAATGGGCAGTGATCCTGCAAGTGTAGCTTTTGATGCAGTAAAAAGTGGCATGTCAAGAAATGCAGATGTAATTATCATTGATACCGCTGGCCGTTTGCACAATAAAGCTCACCTCATGGATGAGCTAAGTAAAATAAAAAAAGTAGTACAAAAATCTATCCCTGAAGCACCACACGAAGTGCTCCTCGTGCTTGACGGAAGTACAGGGCAGAATGCATTGGAACAGGCAAAACAATTTACTGCTGCTACAGAAGTAACTGCACTCGCTATTACAAAATTAGATGGTACAGCTAAGGGCGGAGTAGTACTGGCCATAGCCGGACAATTTAATATTCCTGTAAAATTTATTGGGGTAGGAGAGAAAGCCACAGATTTGCTTGTTTTTGATAAGCAACAATTTATTAATGGTCTTTTCTAAAAAAGTTGGCTACTCTTCTTCCGGTAAATCTGAAGGGAAGTAAGGGTAAAAAATATTGCCGAGCAATTTGGCTTTATAAGCCAGCGAAGAATAGTGATTGTTTAATGCTATTATCGTAACGTCTTCATCCAGGAAACGCATATAAGCTGCGGTATTTCCATGCCACCAGCCATTGTGGAAAATCAGCTTTTTTCCATTGTCATAAATGTTCATTCTCCATCCGAAGCCGTAATTTTTGATGCCTGGTTTCTCATTGCTGTAGGGAGCATAAGCAAGTATTTTTGTTTCTTCAGATAAGAACAAATCGGTTTCCAGTAACTTGGTCCAGTTCAGCAAATCATTTGTAGTGCTGTAAATATTTTTATCTCCATATACATCATCCAGGAATCCAAAAGGGATAAGGCCATGTCTATAGGTATAACTGGGAATAGCAGTCCCTGAGTCTGCAGGTACAAAAACATAAGTATCCACCATGTGGGCTGGCTCAAATATTTTTTTGCGCATGTATTCCGGGTAAGGTTTTCCTGTTACTTTTTCTATGATCAAAGCCAGCAAAGCATAATTGGTATTACAGTAACTAAAACGGGTATCCGCAGCAACTGCGTCAGGCAGTTCAGGTTTTCTCTGAATGAGGTAATTCAGTACGTCCTCATTTTTTACACGAACATTTTTATCCGGCCATAATTTCTCCATGAAATAAAGATAGTTTGGCAAGCCGCTGCGGTGATTTAGCAAGGTTTTGATAGTAACACCCGGATAATTAAATCCGGGAAAATAATCAGCAACCGGATCATTGATATTTAGTTTTCCCTTTTCCTGTAAACGCAGGATAGCAGATGCAGTAAAAGTTTTAGACACTGAAGCTATATGGAATGGAGTGTGGGGACTTACAGGCTGACCATTTTTAAGTTCCCCTTTATATTTCTCGTATACAACAGTTCCTTTTTTTGCGATCAAAACTGAACCCACAAAATTACTGTTTGCTATATACTTCTGGTACCAGGTATCAGCCTGAGCTACAATTTTATTTTTTTCAGCTTCAGGGATTAGTTCTCCTTCAGGCAATTGATAAGATAGGGTTGCAGTATCTGAATCGTTTGTTTCCGGTACAGATTTGTGAGCGTTACATGCTGATAAACTAATAATAAAAGCTATGAAAAGTATAAAACAAACAGGGTTTTTAAACATGTTTCTTTTCCCAAAAATAGAGTGAGCAAGCATTGTAACCATAGTACCAACCATCAACATTGTAGTTTTCTTAGAATATATTTGCGCAAATTTCGCACTTATGACGAAGACAGACAAGAATGTGACAAGTTACCCAAAAGAAAAAATAAAAATACTTTTTTTAGAAAATATTAGTGACATAGCTGTTCAACGTTTCAAAGATTCTGGTTACGCAAATGTAGAAAAAATCACGGGAGCTATCAGCGAAGCAGACCTTATAAAAAAGATAAAAGATGTGCATCTGCTTGGTATAAGGAGTAAAACTAATGTAACTGAAGCCGTATTAGCAGCTGCAAAAAAATTGCAAGCAATAGGTTGTTTTTGTATAGGTGTAAACCAGGTAGATCTTTCTGCAGCAGCTGAGCATGGTGTAGCAGTATTTAATGCGCCTTACAGTAATACAAGAAGTGTAGCGGAGCTGGTAATTGGTGCAGCCATAATGCTGGTGCGCAGAATACCTGATAAAAATAAAGCCGCCCATGAAGGTAAGTGGATGAAAGATGCTACAGGAAGCCATGAACTGCGTGGAAAAACGCTTGGCATCATTGGTTATGGAAATATAGGAACACAAGTGAGTGTACTCGCAGAAGCCATAGGGATGAAGATCATTTTTTATGATGCAGAAACCAAACTTCCGCTGGGTAATGCCACAGATAGCAAGTCGCTGAAAGAATTATTGAAACAAAGCGACATTATCACATTACATGTACCGGAAATGGAAGCAACGAAGAACCTCATGAGCCGGGCAAATATTAAATCCTGTAAACCCGGCTCTATCCTTATCAATTATGCCCGTGGAAATGTAGTAGATCTACCGGCATTGGCAAATTCATTAAAGGAAGGTAAGATTGCAGGTGCCGCAATAGATGTTTTTCCTCAGGAACCTGAGAAAAACGGTGATAGTTTTACTTCAGTTTTGCAAGGATTGCCTAATGTGTTGCTTACACCTCATATCGGGGGGAGTACACTGGAAGCCCAACAAAATATTGGTGTTGATGTAAGTACCAAATTGTTCAATTACCTGGAGAAAGGAATTTCAACCGGTTCTCATTCTATCCCGGCACTTGCATTGCCACCACAGGAAGGGATGCACAGGATCCTGCATATACACCAGAATGTACCCGGCGTTCTCAGCCAGGTAAATACATTGTTGAGCGAACATAAGATTAATATTACAGGGCAGTACCTCAAGACTAATGATAAAGTAGGATATGTTGTATTGGACATTGACAAACACCTGAGCAGAAATGCAGCTGACTTACTGAATGGCATTAAAGAGACCATCAAGGTACGAAAGTTGTACTGATACAAGCTTTGCTTAGATAGGCATCTACTCACTAAAACGATCTACATGAAAATAGTAATTATCGGCGGAGGCTTTGGAGGATTAAGACTTGCGACAAAATTGAGCAACAAAACTGGTATAGAAATTACCCTCATAGACCAATATAATTACCACCAGTTTCAGCCCTTATTTTACCAGGTGGCTACCAGCGGACTTGATGCCAGTAATATTTCTTTTCCCTTTAGAAAAGCTTTTCAGGGGACTAAAAATTTACGCTTTCTTATGGCTGAGGTAAAAAGCATTGACACAACAGCTAAGGAAGTAATTACTCTTGAAGAAAAAGTTTATTATGACGAACTGGTCATAGCCACAGGTGCTGGCACCAACTTTTTTGGGAATGCCGAAATGGAAGCAAACGCTTTTCCCATGAAGAGTACTGTAGAAGCACTACAGATCCGTCACAGGCTTTTGCAAAATTTCGAAGATGCAACTATAGCAGCTACTGAAGAAGAAAAGCAACGCTTGTTGAATATTGTTATTGTTGGTGGCGGACCAACTGGAGTGGAAATGAGCGGGGCAATAGCAGAACTTAGAAATGATGTATTACCTAAAGATTACCCGGAAATAGATTTTAAAAAAATGAACATTTACCTGTTAGAAGGTACTGGTGAAACCCTGGGTAACATGAGTGATAAAAGCAGTAAAGACTCCCGCAGGTATCTTGAAAACCTTGGTGTGCAGGTAAGAACAAAAACATTGCTAAAAGAATATAATGGTAAAACTGCCACTACCAATGATGGTTCCACTATTGAGACTGCAATGGTAATATGGGCCGCAGGGATTAAAGGGAATGTTTTGCCGGGAATTGATCCTGCACTTATCGTTAGGGGAAACAGGATAACTGTAGACAGGCTATGCCATATAAAAGGCCTTGACCATGTCTATGCATTAGGTGATGTAGCCTACATGGAAGAGCCAGCCTGGCCCACAGGTCATCCACAGGTTGCACCTGTTGCTATACAAATGGCAGATATGCTGGCACATAATCTTTTATTTAAAGCAATGAAAAGCGGGAAAAAACAAATCCTGGAATTTGAATACAACGACAAAGGCTCAATGGCTACAGTAGGAAGAAATCTTGCAGTAGTAGATGTGCCAAAACCAAAAATGCATTTTAATGGATTCTTTGCCTGGATCATCTGGATGACCTTGCACCTGATGCTCATTCTTGGCGTAAAAAATAAGGTCTCCGTTTTCTTTAACTGGTTGTATAATTATTTTACTAGAGATCAAAACCTGAGGTTGATTTTTAAAGAATTCTACAAGGAAAAACCAGGAGATAAAAAATTGCACTCTGCTGATTAGGTAGGCATATTGTTTAATTATACAAAATCATCTATCATGAAATTTCTTATCGTTTCTCTTATTGTAATACTGGCATCTACTTGTAATAAAAAAGAAGTAGATGCTGATAAAATCGTGTTCGGATCTTCACATGGTTTCTGCATGGGAGACTGCGCACAATTATATAAAATAGAAAATCAACAACTGTACGCTGATACTATTTCCCGCATGACTGATGACCCTGGCTTCAGCAATACAGCATTGCCTGCTAAGAATTATGACATGGCAAAGTCGCTGGTTAAAAATATCCCGGCTTATTTATACGATCACGCAAACCAAACTTTTGGATGCCCGGATTGTGCTGACCAGGGAGTTTATCACCTGCAGGTAATGAAAGATAATAAATTAATGACCTGGAAGTTTGATGGAAACATTTCCGCTAATCCTCCGGAGGTAAGGGCTTTCGTAACCTCCATGAGAGATGTATTGCAGAAATTGAAGTAATGAGTTGCTCACCCCGGTATTTAGGAGGACTCAGTCGGTTGATCTATTGCATTCCCTTTTTGAGATCATCTGAAACACCTACAAACACTGGGGTTTGTGCTGTTTATGTTATTTCATTTTTAGTACAGGAAGTATGACCAAAAATTTTTCAGAGAATTATTAAGTCCTGGGTTATACCTAAAAAGAAGCCGGACTTTTAAAATCTATTCTGCACCTGATTCTAAAATCAGGAGGTTACACTATATTTACCATAAATCTTTAAGCAGGAAAATTATTGCTGTTCTATTTGAGAAAATAAACAGATGGATTTAAATGCTGTATTAAAGGTGAAACCAATTGTTATGAAAGAGATATTAACTGCCCCTGTTATTTGGTTCATTATTGGATTTGTATTCCTTGTGCTGGAGTTTATGCTACCTGGTCTGATTCTTTTTTTCTTTGCGGTAGGTGCATGGATAGTAGCACTGGTTCTGCTCTTCAGCCCCATCTCCATCAATATCCAGTTACTGGTTTTTATTGGTTCTTCTGTGGTTACCATCCTACTTTTCAGAAAATGGCTGCAGGGTCTGCTCTGGCATAGAAATGACTCGAGGGAAATTCTGGAGGAAGAATTTCTTGGCCGCACAGCTGTGGCAGATACTAATATATTGCCCGGAGAAAATGGCAAAGTGAGTTTTAAAGGAACTACCTGGGATGCCAAATCAGAAGATGTTATTCTGCAGGGAAACAATGTAACCATCGTTGGAAACGATAGCATACTATTAATTGTAAAACTTAAAACAACTACATGACTACTACAACCATAATCCTGGTCTTACTTATTTTATTTCTCTTAATGGCATTTTTGTCCACCTTTAAAGTGGTGCCACAAAGGTCAGTGTATATCATCGAAAGACTGGGAAAATACAGTCGAACCCTCGAGGCAGGATTTCATATCCTGATACCATTTATAGACAAGGTGGCTTACAAACAAAACCTGAAAGAACAGGCTGTGGACGTGGCTTCGCAGATTTGTAT